>NZ_JABCPZ010000499.1 GCF_013283785.1 Nonomuraea antri | reverse complement strand
GACCTGCCCGGCTACGGGCACACCCGCTGCGACGGGCGGCCGGTGACCTACGAGACCTGGGTGGACCTGGTCAGCGAGCTGATCGGCAGGGAACGGCGGCGCGACGGGCGTCCGCTGCTGGTGCTGGGCGCGAGCCTGGGCGGCATGCTCGCCTACAGCGCGGTCGCCCGCGCCGGCGCCGACGCGCTGGCCGTCACCTGCCTGCTGGACGTGCGCCGCCCCGACGTCCGCGCGGCCGCGGCCAGGTTCGGGCCGCTGGGCCGGGTCGCCGGGCCGGTCATGAACGCGCTGCGGGCCGCGGACGACCTGCGCGTCCCGATCCGGTGGCTGGCCAGGATGCCGGCGATGGCCAACCGGCCGGAGCTGAACGCCGCCGTGGCCCGTGACCGGCTGGGCGGCGGGAACCGGGTCTCGCTGCGGTTCCTGCGTACCTATCTGACCTCCGTGCCCGAGGTCGAGCCCGAGGCGTTCGGCGCCTGCCCGGTGCTGATGGTCCACCCGGCGGCCGACCGCTGGACGCCCGCCGAGCTGAGCCTGCCCTTCTTCGACCGGATCGGGGCCGAGAAGCGCCTGGTCATGCTGGAGGGCTGCGGGCACATGCCGGTGGAGGAGCCCGGTCTGACCCGGTTGGCGCACGCGTTGCGCGAACTCGCCGCCACGGCGGCGGCTCGACGGTGAGCTGTGTGGCGCGGGTCACTCGGCCGGGGCGTCACAAAGGCTGGGGCCGGTGGCGTCTCGTGAGCGACCCACGAGAAGGGCTCGTCGGTTGGCAGAGCGGAGAGCGTTCATGAGCAAGGTCTGGTTCGTCACCGGTTCGTCGCGCGGCCTCGGCCGTCACTTCGTCGAGGCGGCGCTGTCGCGCGGCGACCGGGTGGCCGCGACCGCCCGCGACACCGCGAGCCTCGGCGACCTGGCCGCCGCGCACGGCGACCGGGTGCTCCCACTCGAACTGGACGTGACCGACAAGGCCGCAGCCACCGCGGCCGTGCGGCGCGCCCACGAGCGGTTCGGCCGTCTGGACGTCGTCGTGAACAACGCCGGCTACGCCCAGATCGGCGCGATCGAGGAGCTGACCGAGCAGGAACTGCGCGACCAGATGGAGACCAACCTGTTCGGCGCGGTCTGGGTCGTTCAGGCGGCGCTGCCCTTCCTGCGCGCGCAGGGCTCCGGTCACATCGTGCAGATGTCGTCGGCGGCCGGGCTCGTCGCGATGCCGCTCGGCGGCGCGTACCACGCCTCGAAGTGGGCGCTGGAGGGCCTGAACGAGGCCCTGGCCAGGGAGGTGGCCGGGTTCGGCGTCAAGGTGACCGTGGTCGAGCCCGGCGGGTTCGCCACCCGGTCGGGCCGAAACCCCGATCCGCTGGCCAACGGCCACATGGCGCGGCTCAACCCGGCCTACGACGATCTGCGGCGGCTGCTCGGCGAGATCGCCGGCGGGCAGCCCGCCGGCGACCCGGCCGCCGCGGCCCGGGCCCTGCTCAAGATCGTCGATTCCCCCGCGCCGCCGCTGCGGGTGCTGTTCGGGCAGGGGTTCCACCCGATGATCCGGCAGGCGTACGCCGACCGGCTCAAGACCTGGGACGACTGGCAGGACCTGGCGGCCGAGGCGCACGGCGACACGCGGGACGGGGTTAGCTGAGCGGCGTCCCCTCGACCACGCCGGGCCCGGTCACGCGTGGGGCGTCTGCGCGCGGGACGGGAGCAGGAACATCAGCGCAGCCGCGACCAGATAGCAGGCGATCTGCCAGGGCAGGATCGCCGTCAGCGCCTCGGCGTAGCCGGTGAGCGGGGCGGCTCCGGCGGCGAGTGACGTCTCCAGCCGGGCGAAGAACACCGCGCCGAGCACCGCGACGCCGAACGCGTTGCCGAGCTGGCCGACGGTGGTCAGCACGCCGCCCGCCGCGCCGGCGTCCTTCCCCGGCACCCCGGCCAGGACGACGTTGATCAGGGACGGCGCGGTGAGCCCCAGCCCCAGCC
>NZ_JABCPZ010000498.1 GCF_013283785.1 Nonomuraea antri | reverse complement strand
GGGCGGGGGACGGGGTCAGGCCGTCCAGGAGCATGAGGTCGGTCAGCGCGGCGCCGGACGGGTCGTCCGCGGCGATCTCGGCGGGCAGCCGGTCGGCGAACACGACGTTCAGACCGGCCCGCAGCGCCGGCGTCCAGGTGTCGGGGTCGCCGCAGGGCACCGAGATGACCCGGTCGACGCTCTGTTCCAGCAGCATGCCGATCAGCTCGGCCTCCTGCTCGGGGTCGTCCCCGGTGGAGCCGAGCATCACCGGCTCCCCGGCCGAGCGGGCGCAGGCGAGCACGCCCTCGGCGAGCTGGCCGAAGAAGGTGTCGGTGAGGTCGGGCACGAGCAGGCCGATGCCGCCGGTGCGGCGCTGGCGCAGGTTGCGGCCGAGCGCGCTGGGCCGGTAGTCGAGCTGCGCGGCGACGGCCAGCACCCGTTCGCGCGTGGCCGGGCTGGCCGAGCCGCCCGACAGCACCCGGGACACGGTCGCGACGCCGACTCCCGCAGCCTCGGCCACATCCTTGATCGTCGCCCGCTTCTCCATGGAAACGATTCCATCATGGTTTCCGCGGAACGGAAAGAGTCGCCGCTCAACAAAGGCTGGTCATGCGGTAACCCTTGACACCGATGTCCGTTTCGGGTGAGATGCTTGAAAACGTATCCACGCGAGTGGACCCCCGCAACAACATCCAGGCCACAATCCTGGAGCGCTAAGGACTGTCATGGCATCCATCGTTCTGACCAACGTCGACAAGGTCTACGCCGGTGGCGTAAAGGCCGTGAACGGGCTCAACCTTGAGATCAAGGATGGCGAGTTCATGGTGCTGGTCGGCCCCTCCGGTTGCGGTAAGTCGACCGCGCTCCGGATGATCGCGGGCCTCGAGGACATCAGTGGCGGCGAGATCGCCATCGGCGACAAGGTGGTCAACAACCTGCCGCCCAAGGACCGCGACATCGCGATGGTCTTCCAGAACTACGCGCTCTACCCCCACATGACGGTCGAGGAGAACCTCGCCTTCGGTCTGAAGCTTCGCAAGATGCCGAAGGCGGAGATCCAGAAGCGCGTCAACGACGCCGCCAAGATGCTCGGCCTGGAGACCTACCTCAAGCGCAAGCCGGCCGCCCTGTCCGGTGGTCAGCGCCAGCGTGTCGCCATGGGCCGCGCCATCGTGCGTGAGCCGCAGGCCTTCCTCATGGACGAGCCGCTGTCGAACCTCGACGCCAAGCTCCGCGTCTCGATGCGCGCCTCGCTGAACCAGATGCACGAGCGTCTCGGCGTCACCACCGTCTACGTCACCCACGACCAGGTCGAGGCCATGACCCTGGGCGACCGGGTCTGCGTCCTGCGCGACGGCCTGCTCCAGCAGGTCGACACCCCGCAGAACCTGTTCGACAAGCCCGTCAACCTGTTCGTGGCCGGCTTCATGGGCTCGCCGTCGATGAACTTCGTCACCGCCGAGCTGGTCCGCGACGGCGGCGCCGCGGTGACGTTCGCCGGCATCAGGCTGCCGATCCCGGACTCCACCTTCTCCGACAAGCCGGGCCTCGACCAGTACCTCGGCAAGAAGATCATCCTCGGCATCCGCCCGTCGGACTTCGAGGACGCCAACTCCGCCGGCAACCACGCCAACGGCTGGGCCACCCTCCCGGTCAAGGCGGAGGTCACCGAGGAGCTCGGTTCCGAGATCAACGTGCTGTTCCTCATCGACGCCCCGCCCGTCGAGCACAAGGACACCGTCGCCGCCGCCGACACCGGTGACGACGAGGAGGCGACGCTGCCGCTGTCCGGCGACAAGTCCCTGTGGACCGCCCGCGTCAACGCCCGCAGCCACGTCCGTCCCGGCCAGAACATCGACCTGGTCGTCGACACGCACAACCTGCACTTCTTCGACCCGGCGTCGGGTCTCGCGATCGGCCACGAGGCCAACCGCTAGTCAGAGCCGGCTCCGCTGATTCTCGGGCGTGAGTTCCTCACGCCCGCCCAGGCCCCCAC
>NZ_JABCPZ010000497.1 GCF_013283785.1 Nonomuraea antri | reverse complement strand
CCCGGGTTCCGCAGTTGGTAGTCACACGTGAGCCCGAAATCGAGGGTTGACCTGGAGGAACGCATGCAGGGCCGTAGAGGGTCGTGTGCCTACACCCTCCGCAGCCAGGTGCTGATCGGGTCAAGTCGGCTCGAAGACGGAAACCCGGGCTGGCGGCGTGATGGAAAGTGCCTGGTAGACAGCTCGTTGTGCGGGTCGTAGCGGAGTCGTGTGGACGACGGTTCCAGCCGGTCCGGCGAGGGTGACTTGGGACAGACGGGACAATTCGCGGTTGATCCGGGGCCATCTTTGCCCGCATCCGCGTTCGGCGACCCGGGTCAGCAGCAGAGCGAGCCAGCAGATCAGCACGTGCGCGCGGATGCGGTGTTCGAGCCGGTGGAAGACCGGGCGCAGCAGGAGTTCGGACTTCATGTCCCGGAAGCCTCGCTCGGCTTCGAGGAGGTTTTTGTAGCCGAGTGCGGCGCCTTCGGTGCTGATGTCGGGATCGCTGGTGGCCAGCAGGTACTTGCCGTCCAACCGTTCCTCGGCCTTGACCCTGGCCCGGTCGATCACCAGCCGTCCGTTCTTCTGCTGGCGGATCCACCGCTTGAGGGTGGGATGGTCGCGCAATGCGCACTCGGCACGGACATGGGCGGCCTCGGCCTTCTGGCGAGCCTTGGCGCTCAGTTCGCGCCCGGCTTCGCGTTCGCGCTGGGCCTTGATCCGTTCCAGCTCGGCCTCGATCCGCGTGATCGCTTGCTCGCGGTGCTGCTTGTCGCGCTGTTCTTGGTCGGGGTTGTGGCAGATGATGAAGCGCACGTCGCCAGTACCGTCGATGCGGACTTCCTTGACCCGCAGGTTGTCGCGCACCTGCTGGTAGCGGCCCTGACGCGACAGTGCCTGTTCGACCAGGGCGCCGCCGTCGCGCATGCGCATCCCGGCGATGTAGTGGCCGCCCGCGCGGCGCAGGTAGGCCAGGTTGTCAGCGGAGGAGAAGCCGCGGTCGACCACGGTGATCACCCGGCCCAGCTTCCAGGCGCGCATGTCGTCCTTGACCTCGGCCAGCACGCTCTGGTCGTTGGTGTGGCCGGGCCAGCACCACACCCGGACCGGGATGCCCTCGCGGGTGACCGCCAGCCCGATGACGATCTGCGGCAGGTCGTCACGATGGTCCTTGGACTTGCCGTAGGTGCGAAACGCCTGCTCGCCGTCCTCTTCGGCGTCGCGTTCGAAGTAGGTGGAGGTGGTGTCGAAGAACAGCAGGTCGACTTCGAGGTTGAGCAGGTGAGCGACGGCGAAGAACACCGCCTCCTGAACCTCGCCTTGGGTGTCGGCTTCCACCAGCAGATCCATCGCCCGATAGGCATGGTCATCGTCCATCGCCGCCAGGTTGGGGATGATCACGTCCTGGCTGGCCCATTCGGCGGCCGACAGTTTGCTCATCGGCGCGATTGCGCGGTTGGCGACCAGGGCGAACAGCACGCGTTCCATGTTGATGGTGAAGCGCCGGCCGTCGGCCGCCTTCTTGATCGCCGAGGCGACGGCCAGTTGCCGCCACAGGCCCTCCAGCAGCCAGACGGCGCCGATGGGATGGGAATCGACCACCTCGATCGGCGCGCTGCCCGCATGCCGGCCGACCTCGACGGCATCATCGGCGCAGCCGGAGCCGTCCCCGTCGCCGAAGTGCTTGCGGATGGAGGCCGCCAGTCCGAGCAGGCCGCCCACGTCCAGGCGGTCGACCCGGCCCAGGTTCATCAGCACGTCCGGCTTGATCTTGCCGTCCACGCGCCGGTTGTGCGCCAGCGCGACATATCTGACGACGCTGCCGTCGGTGTTGGTCCGCCGGGTGAACCGCAAGTACATGACTACACACAACCACGAACCATGAGCTCACGCACATGAAATCTTCGAAGTCGTGTTACTACACTCGCGGCCCTTCGCGGCACCTCGAAGCTCACTACAGGCCATCTACCTGCAGATTCTCGCTGTCCACTCGCCATGTGTGACTACGAACTGCGGAACCCGGG
>NZ_JABCPZ010000496.1 GCF_013283785.1 Nonomuraea antri | reverse complement strand
CCACACGAACCTCCAGCCACCCTTCTTCCGCACGACTCCCCGGTGCGCCTCCCGCACCAGCCCCCCGTGCGCCTCCCGCGGGGGCCTCTGGCGCCCGTCTCGTACGGGATCGGGGCGCCGGGCCCGGGGCGTGTTCGCCTCCTCGCGTCCCGTCATGAGGCGAAGTCGGGACGGACAGGGACGGATCCCCTCGCGTTTCTCCGGAAGCCGATCCGGAGCCCAACCTCTTGCCGGAATCGGGGTAAGTGCGCGTCTCGGGCCGCGTATTGTCTCCCCGTCGATCGTTGCCCTGGGCGGCGTCGGCGATGAGGGTGAGCCTTCTGACGTCTTCGCTGGTCGCGTCGGTGATGGTGGTCGTTCGCATGGTGAAACCTCTCGCCGTGTGCCCCGAGAAAGGGCCAAATAAGATCAGCAAATCGAACACGGTGTCGATCGAACTCCCGTACGATGTTGTACACCACGCTGGCGACAATTTCGAGGAAGACTCGAACAATTGTTTGAAGATGATCTTCAACAGCGATACGGTCGCTGTGTGCGACATCAGGACCACGGACCGGGAGGTGCGCCGGTGAGGCGGGCCGCCGGGCGAGGAGGCAGAGCATGAGCGAGCGAGATGACGCAAACGGGGTCAGCGACCTCGCAGTGCGCCGGCGCGACTCCCTGGGGCTGACCCCACGGCAGCGCAAGATCCTCGAGGTGATCCGCGATTCCGTGCAACAGCGCGGGTATCCGCCGTCCATGCGTGAGATCGGCGAGGCCGTGCAGTTGACGAGCACGTCCAGCGTGTCGCACCAGTTGACGGCGCTGCAGCGCAAGGGCTACTTGCGGCGCGACCCGCACCGCCCGCGCGCGCTTGAGGTCCGCCTGCCCGGCGAGCCGGTTCTCTGGGTCGATCCTGACGGCGCCCAGGAGGACTCGACGGTGAGCAGGCCCACCGCCGCGTACGTGCCGCTCGTCGGCCGCATCGCCGCAGGTGGCCCGATCCTGGCCGAGGAAAGTGTGGAAGACGTCTTCGCCCTGCCCAAGCAGCTCGTCGGTGAGGGCACGCTGTTCCTTCTGCAGGTCGCGGGTGACTCGATGATCGAGGCCGCGATCGCCGACGGCGACTGGGTGGTCGTCCGGCAGCAGCCGGTCGCGGAGAGCGGCGACATCGTGGCGGCCATGATCGACGGCGAGGCCACGGTCAAGACGTTCAAGCGCAAGGACGGCCATGTCTGGCTGGTCCCTCACAACTCCAACTACGACCCGATTCCCGGTGACGAGGCCAGCGTCCTGGGCAAGGTCGTCGCGGTCCTGCGCCGCCTGTAGTCCGGACGGAATGTTGTCGGGCCGCTAGCTGGTAGGTGTCCAGGACGTCATGTCACCCGTCTGACTGTGGCTGTCTATGTCTAGGACGTCATGATGTCCGTCCGTCTGTGGTTCGGACGTCGTTGTGCCGGCTGAAGTACGGGCGCCCGTTCCGTTCGGGCGTCTGTCCTGTCTTGTGGTCTGTCCTGTCTTGTGGTCTGTCCTGTCTTGTGGTCCGGCCGTTGAAGCTGCGGTCTGGATGTTGTCGTACCGTCCAGGCGGTTTGTGGTTCGAGTGCCTGGCTGCTCGGCTCGAAGGGCTGACGGTTCAACGGTCCGGCGGTTCGGCAACTGCGGTTCGGGGCTCGATGGTTTGAGGCGGGTGTCCTCGGGGTGCCGTTGGACGCATGACCATGGCGGACGCCATGACAACCCTGAGGTACCGGGGTTCAGCCGCTATACGTTCGTTGGGCGGGCGGCTTGTTGGCATGCCCGGCATTTCCTTGCCCTAGGCAGGCTGTCGAGTGTGTTCGTTCGGCGTGGGGATCCTCGGCCGCAGGCAGGAGCGGACCCGGGTGCTGTGGCGAACAAGGCGGAGTGCCCGGTCACGTCCACGGACGTGGTGTATGAATCGATCTCCGTGTGATCCTGTTTCTGCAGGTTAAGCGGTGAGTGTCTGCGGAAGTGTGTCCGTGCTCGGTGTGTCTCCGGGAATCACCCGGATGCGGG
>NZ_JABCPZ010000495.1 GCF_013283785.1 Nonomuraea antri | reverse complement strand
GGGGTCATGGGGTCCTCCGTGGTGTCTCGGGCCGGTGTCCCGTGCGCGGGCAGGTTGGTGAGACGCCCCGCGACGGTCACTCGGAACAGACTCGCGGCCCGGCCGGAACTCATCGCGGCGGGGGCGTCTTTCCCGGCGCGATGGCGCGGCGGGGCCTGACGAGGTCACAGACGCGTTCTGAGGCTTGTTCCCGTCTCATGCGTTACGCAATAATCGGAAAATTATTCCGAGTGCTGTGTGTCCGCCGGGTGCGGAGCACGGATTCCTTGGGAGGCCGGAGGGGTGGATGGGGCAGATCGGCGGCGCGTCTCCTTCTCCTGCTGGGCTGCCCGGTGCGGCGACGCGTCCGTGATCACGATGTCGGGTGAGCTGGATCTGGCCTCGGCCGTGGAGGTGCGGCGGGCGGTGGCGCAGGCGCTCACGCCGATGCCCGCCAGGCCGTCGCTGGTGGTGCTGGATCTGAAGGACGTGGCGTTCTGCGACTCGTCCGGGCTGAGCCTGCTGTTGGCGGCGGCCGAGACGGTGTCGGCGGCGGGTGCGCGTCTCGCGCTGGGCGCGGTCGGGCCGCGTCTGACGCGGGTGCTGACGATCACCGGGTTGTGCCGGCGTTTCCTGATCTACGACTCGGTGGCCGACGCGATGGCGTTCCTGGCGCGGCCGGGCAACGCGGAGACCGCCGCCTGGTGCTGAGCCGGCGGGGTCAGCGCAGGTGGGAGGCGCCGTTGAGGTCGAGTACGGCGCCGCTGGCCCATTCTGCGGTGGGGGAGGCCAGGTAGACGACGGCCTGGGCGATCTCCTCGGGCCTGGCGACCCGGTTGAACGGGCTCTGGGCGCGGATGGCGTCGCCGCCGGGCGCGGTGAGGTGTTCGGTGGTCATGTCGGTCTCCACGAATCCGGGTGCCACGCAGGCGACGGCGATGCCCCGGGGCGCCAGGGCGATCGCGAGAGACTGGGACATGGCGTTGAGCCCGGCCTTGCTCGCGCCGTAGGCGGGGGCGTCGGGTTCGCCCCGGTAGGCGCCGCGTGAGGTGACGTTGATGACGCGGCCGCCGGAGCTCATGTGCTGGAGCGCGCACCAGGTGACGTTGGCCGCGCCGATCAGGTTGACGTCGAGCGTGGTGCGCCAGGCGTCCTGCCACTGCTCGTAGGTCAGCTCGGCGGCGGGGTGGTGGAAGTAGACGCCGGCGTTGTTCACCAGGACGTCGATGCCGCCGAGCGCGTCGGCGGCGGCGTCGGTCATGGCGCGGACGGCGTCGGGGTCGGCCAGGTCGCCTTGGACGATCGTGTGGCCGTCGCCGGGCAGTTCGCCGAGCAACTGGCCGACGGCCTGGGCGGAGTCGCGGTGGTGGAGAGCGAGGCGGTCGCCCTGTGCGGCGAACGCGCGGGCGACGGCCCGGCCGATGCCTCTGGACGCTCCGGTGACGAGGACCGCACGGCCGTTCATGCGCGGCACCCTAGCAGGGACGGCTCACCGGGCCACTGACGGGGTACCGGCGGGCTACAGACGGGTGACGGGGTACGGGCCGGGCGGGCGGTTGGCGGCGGGGCTCGGGTGCGGAAGAATGCGAGTCCCTTCATCGGCCGATTCGCGTTCCTTGTCGGGCCGATGAGCGGAGGGATTCAGTAACCGGAATTTCCTACCAAATATGTGGGATAGTTGTGGTATGAGCCCGGATCCGGCCCGCCTTTCCGGCGAGCGCGCTGAGACCCCGCTGGCCGTCGCCGTCCAGGCCGCGCGGTGGATCAGGACGGCGGCGGTCGACGACGCGCGCGGCCGGCACTGGCTGCCCAACCCCGACCCGCGCGGCAGGGCGGCGGCGCTGGCCGCCGCGCCCGCGTCGCTGTATTCGGGCGCGCCGGGGATCGTGCTGTTCTTCCTGGACCTGGCCGCGGCCACCGGGCGCGAGGAGTACCTGGACGACGCCCGCGCCGGCGCCCGCTACCTGGCCTCGGTGTGGCCGGAGGTCGGCGACGTGACGCTGTATCACGGGCTGACGGGCATCGCGGTGGCGCTGGCCGAGGCGGGCTGGGTGCTGGGGGAG
>NZ_JABCPZ010000494.1 GCF_013283785.1 Nonomuraea antri | reverse complement strand
GAGGTAGATCCACTCGATGGTGAGCCGAGGCGCGGGCATGTCGGCGGGGGTGGGGTCGATCGGGATGCGCAGTTCGAGGTGGCGGTCGTGGGGTGAGACGTAGCGCTGGTGGAAGGCGTCTCCGTGCCGGGTGCCCTGAAAGCGGCGGCGGATGCCGTGTGCGGCGAGGGCGCGGGTGTAGGGCAGGGTGAGGGGCATGTGGGCGGCGGTCTCGGCGCGGCCGGGGTAGTGGTCGCCGAGGATGTCGCTCATGTGATTGGCGATCACCTCGAAGTCGGGCCGCCCGCCCGGCATGCACTCATCGCAGGCGTGGGCGACGTCGAGGGTGGGGCAGTGCCCGCTGAGGGTGAACATGCTCTCGTAGTGGCAGATTTCGAGCAGGGTGCCGTCGTCGCCGTGCCGGGGCGGAACGATGACGGGCTGTTCGTCGTGGTCGTCCCACATGATCGCCCATCCTGTGCCGTGGTCGGCTAGCGCGCGGGCATGCCGGGGTTCAACGGTGAGGCGGTAGGCGGTGGCTCCGGTGTCGGTGTGAGTCATGCGGTTGTGCCCTTTCATGTAGCCCGGCGTTATTCCGGTGTGATGTGGCGGCGGTGTTTACCGCCTAATTCCATGGACGCTCGACGCGGCGTTGATGTCAACCGGCATGCGCAGTCATCTCGCAGTTTCTTCGAGCTGGACTCGGACAATATTGCATCGTCCTACATCGTCCGGCAAAATAGGTGAAGAGCTGGGCGCCCGTCTAATGTCAAGCCGATCTCGCAGCCTTCTCGGAAGGTGTTTTCCCAGATCACCGATTACTTAGTTAGGTTAGCCTCTCCAGCCGTTGGGGTGACGGAATTCGTTGGCCGGTCGACTTGCCATTCCCGTTAGGTGCGAGGGATGGTCGTGACGTAAACGAAAAACACCGGCCCGGACAGGGGGCCGGTAAAGCGACCGGAAGGGCGTCACGCAATGGCTATTCACGCTCCAGAAATGACCGCTACCGAAACCGTTCCCGCTGACGCGGAAATCGCCGTTACCGGCCCGGCCGACACCGCGCCGCTGACCGCCCCTGACAGCGCCGCAACCGCCGCCCCGGACACCGTCCCCGGCACGGACGCGGACGGGCGGATAGCGGCGGTGTGGGCGGCGCTGAACGCCGAGCCGGGCGGATCGGCCACGGTGATCGGGGCGGCGGCCGGTCTGAGCCGGATGGTCGCGGGCAAGATCCTCAACGAGTTGGAGGCGGAGGGGCGGGCCCGGCGTGAGCCGGGCATCAACGACGGTCAAACGCGGGGGCGGGCGGCTGACCGGTGGTTCCCCATCACCGCCGACGCCGACGCCGACGCCGACGAGCCGACCGGGACCGCTGACGCGTCTGCCCCGGCCCCGGAAACGCTGGATGCCGCGCCTCCCGCGTCCGCCACGCCGGATACCGGCACCGGTACGGACGCGGACAGCCCTGACGCTGACGCCGCGCCCGCGCAAGGTGAGGACCTCCCGGAGGTCATCGATTCGGCGGACCCCGTCCCGGTGGACGATCCGACCGATGACGAGGGGGAGCTGATCGGCGATGAGGCGGCCGGTCAGGGTTCGGACGGGACGGACAGCGAACTCCATACGATCCCCGACACCGACCCGTCCGAGCAGGTGGCGGACGATCCGGCGTGGGCGCGGGTGCACGCCGAACTGACGGAACTGGTCAATCTGTTCGGTGGGGTGATCATGGCGAAGGAGGAGGGGAACGCTGTGATGGCGTTGGGGTGCCTGGAGATGGCCATGACGAAGGTCGCCTCGACGCACCGGAATGCGCGGGCGGTGCTGACCGGCACCACTGCCCCGGCCCGTACGGTGTCGGGGGCCCGTGCGGGTGCCGGTGGCGGCGCGGGTGTCGGGGGCAGTGTGCGTACGGGTGGGTTGCGGGACATGGTTCACGCGCACCTAATCGAGTTCCCGGACAAGGACTTCACCCCGTACGAGATCGGGAAGGTCATCAACCGTTCGTCCGGTGCGGTGGCCAACGCCCTGGACCGCTTGGTCTACCTCGGCGATGCGGTGCTGTCCTGTGAGCGGCCCCGCCGGTTCGCCCTCGCTCCCACCGCC
>NZ_JABCPZ010000493.1 GCF_013283785.1 Nonomuraea antri | reverse complement strand
CCCCGGCCCCGATCAACGCCGCCTCCCAGCGGACCATCCGCCGCAACTGGCGCGGGGTCGCGCCCAGCCGGCGCAGCCCGTCCAGCTCGCCGCGCCGTCCCGTGGTGGTCGCCACCAGCCGGTTCGCCACCGCCACCAGGACGTAGGCCAGCAACACGGCCAGCACGGCCAGGTTCACCAGGATCTGCGCGGAGGCCGCCCCCGCCTGCGGGCCCTCGGGGTCGGCCGAGAGCACGACCCCGGGCCACCGGGCCAACACGGGCGCGAGGTCCGCCGGTGGTGCGCTGAGGCCGGTCGACGTCGCCTTGGCCGACGGCCGGCTGAGGTCGGCCCTCGACGTCGCCTCGGCCGGCGGCGGGCTGAGGTCGGCCCTCGATGTCGCGTCGGCCGGTGGCGAGGTGCGGCCGGGCGGTGGGGTCGCGCGGGCCAGGATGGCGGTGTCCAGGCCGGTCGTGGTGTGCGCGGCGGCCAGGTCGCGTGAGACCACGATCGGGCCGAAACCGAGCCCGCGCCGGTAGGTGGCCACCACCCGGGCCTTGACCGGCGTGCCGTCGCCCATGGTCACGTCGAGGTGGTCGCCGACCCGGCCCACCCGTTCGTCGATCGCGATCGCCGGGCCGCGCAGCCCGTCCAGGCCGCCGGCGACGACGTCCAGGTCGATCAGGCCGGCCGCGTCCGGTCCCAGGGCCATGGCGGGCCTGGACATCAGGCCGGGATCGTCGCCGAACAGCAGCGGACGCGTCACCACCGTGGTCGTCGTCACCGCCGCGGCCGGCGTGCGCGCACGCACCTCGGCGAGCAGCCCGCGCGGGATGCCGCCCAGACCGGGAGCCGTGATCGTGACCAGCCCGCGCATGGCCAGCGTGGCCTCGCCCGAGCGGGCCGCGGCGATCGTGGTCTGGGTGAGCGCCACGCTGAGCCCGAGCGTGACGGCCATGCCGAGCGCCGCCACCGCGCCCGCGGTCCTGAGCGCCTGCGCGTGGCTGTTGTGAATCGCCAGCCACAACGCGCTCGGCGCCCTGACCGCGAGGCGGGAGCCGGCCAGCGCGCCCGTGGTGACCTGCACCAGGCGGGGACCGGCCAGCGCCAGCCCGACCACCGCCAGCAGCGCGGCCGTGGCCGGGCCGATCGCGGCCGCCTCGGTCCGTACGACCAGCGGCGCCGCCGCCAGCACCAGCGCGAACAGCATGATCAACAGGCCCGCGCGAGTACGGACCGGCGACGGCCCCGACGTCTCCGCCACCGCCGCGACCACCGGCAGACGGGAGACCCGCATCGAGGCCGACCACGCGGCGATCCGCACCACGCCGAGCAGCAGCAGCGCCGCGGCCACCGCCGGCAGCGGCCCGTGGACCAGCGGCTGGTCGGCACGCAGCGCCCCGATGCTCACCAGCAGGTCACCCAGGCGGCCGGCCAGCAGGTAGCCCAGCGCCGCCCCGGGCGCCAGCGCCGCCAGCGCGGCCAGCGTGCCCTGGACCGCGACCAGCCGGCGCACCTGGCGGGGCGTCGCTCCGGCCGCGCGCAGCAGCGCGAGGTCGCGCCGCTGCCGGTTGACCGTCAGCGACAGCCCGCCGCCCACCACGAAGCCGACGATCATCAGGCTGATGCCGCCGATGGTGGCGGGCAGCATCAGCAACAGGCCCCGGCCCGCGGCGGCGCCGGGGGACTCGGCGTCCGCGATGGACGAACCGATCGCCACCTCGTAGGAGCCGGTCGCGGTACCGGGCGTGCCGGTGCCGAACGTGCCGCTGCCGGGCGTGCCGGGCGTGCCGGTGCCGGGCGTGCCGGGCGTGCTGGTGAACGGCGTGCCGGTGAGCTGCTGGGCGGGCTGCGGCCCGGGCTGCTGGTCGGGTCGCTGGCCGGGCTGTGGGCCGGATTGCTGGCCGGGCTGCGGGTCGGATTGCCGGCCAGGCTGTGGGCCGGGTTGCTGGGCGGGTTGCCGGCCGAGGTGGTGGTTGAGGCGGGTGGCGAGGTCGGCGGGGGTCACGCCGGGTGCGGCGCGGACCGCGACGAGGTCCACGGTGCCGGCGCGCGGCCCGCTCGTACGTCCGGCCAGTTCGGCGGCCAGGGCGTCGGTGACGTACAGGCCGGGCG
>NZ_JABCPZ010000492.1 GCF_013283785.1 Nonomuraea antri | reverse complement strand
CCGCCACCCCCACCGCCCGCGTCAGGCGGACCGCTCGCCGGATGTCCTTCACCTCCGGCTTCGGCCCGTCACCCATGGTGGGCCGGTGCTCGGTCCGCGCGCCGTACACATTCGTCCCGCCCAGCGTGACCCCCAGCGCACCGGCGAACGCCGACTCGCAGCGGCCCGCGTTCGGGCTGGGGTGGCGGTGCCCGTCCCGGCGCAGGACGGCCAGCGCCCGCGCGGGATCAGGCCCGGTCGCCACGGTGAGCAGTCCGGTGAGCCTGGCGGGCACGTAGTTGGCCACGTCGTCCAGCCGCGCCGCCGCCCAGCCGAACTGCTCGTAGCGCGGCGAACGGTGGCCGATCATCGCGTCCAGCGTGTTGATCGCCCGGTACGCCAGCAGCCCAGGCACCCCCGCCACGGCCCCCCAGAACAGCGGCGCCACGACCGCGTCGGAGGTGTTCTCGGCCAGCGACTCCACGGTGGCCCTGGCCAGTTCGGGAGCCTCCAGCCCGGACGGGTCGCGTCCGCACAGATGGGGGAGTCTGGCCCGGGCCTTGGCCAGGTCGCCGGCTTCCAGCGCGGTGGCCAGGTAGGTCCCTTCGCGGGCCAGCGTGGTGCCGCCGAGCACGGACCAGGTGGCCAACGCGGTCAGCGCGGTGCGGGCCGCCGGACTGGGGACGCGTTCGGCCAGGATCCCGAGCCCGGCCGCCGCTCCCACGCAGATCGCCACATGTGCCACGCCGTTGGGCTTCGCGGCGCCGTACAGGGATTTTTCCAGCCTCGACGCGGCACGTCCGAAAAGTGCGACCGGGTGCGCGGACGTCTGCGGGTCGGCGAGCACCGCGTCCAACGCGACCCCGAGCGCCAGCCCCCAAGCCCGAGCAGTCACAACCCCCCGACCAGAAGCCCCGAAGACCGGCACCGGGACGAAGGGACGCAAGAAAGCAGACGCCGAGGACAGCGACCACGGCAGAGGCAGGAACCGCGACAAAGACGAGGGCGCAGACGAAGCCGAAGCCAGGGGCGGAGAGGAAGCTGTAGCCAGAGGCGCAGACGAAGCCGAAGCCAGGGTCCGAGACGAAGCTGAAGCCGAAGTCAGGGTCCGAGACGAAGCCGAAGTCAGAAGCGGAGGCGACACGAGCGGGCGGAAATCACACCAGATAGGCATGAAGCTCATCTTCGTGCACATCCAGCCAAGCCGCCGCCCGCCGAATGCGCTGCCCCGCGCCACCCGCCCACATCTTGGCCCAGTTGCCACCACCGCCGGCACGGGCCCGCATGACGTCGTACGAGCGATGAAACCGCACCCTGGCCAGCTCGAGCAGCCGCCGCCGATCGCGGGACGACACCCCGTACGCATCGCAGAACAACCGCAACCGCGCACCGACGTCGAGATCGCGCTGCAGCGGCGGACGGTCGACCGGATCCGCGATGGGCGCCCAGTGCCTGAGTGTGGTGACGATGTCGAACAGCCGTGTCGTCGGCCTGGCAAGGTCGAAGTCGATCAGGGCGACCGGCGATCGATCGCGATAGATGACGTTCTCCGGCGTTAAGTCGCAGTGACCGATGACCTGAGCGGGATCGTCGTCGTTCGACCCGCCTTCCCACCCCTCCGGGCTGAGAGAGAAGCCCTGCGTGGCGTCATGGAACTCGCGCAGCAGCACGGCCAGCCCAGCCAGGAAGTCGTCGCCCGCGCTCGCCAGGCTCATCCCGCAGGACCCGGGCACGTACGTGAGGATCTCCCGCCCGAGCCCGTCGACCCCGACCACCCGCGGCGCGCCCGAGAATCCGGC
The DNA here is from genome assembly GCF_013283785.1 of Nonomuraea antri. Lineage (GTDB taxonomy): Bacteria > Actinomycetota > Actinomycetes > Streptosporangiales > Streptosporangiaceae > Nonomuraea > Nonomuraea antri. The sequence goes on along the minus strand of NZ_JABCPZ010000492.1, from coordinate 355 downwards.
AGCCTCAAGGTGCCTGAGCAGGGCGTGCACGGCGGGCGTGGCGGGTTTCACAGGCCTGCGCACCGTGTCGCCGACCCGGACCACCCCGTCTGTCACGTCCCCGCCCTGCAGGGGTATCTCATGCAGGAGCGTCGCGACCATGCCACGACAGCTTAGACCCATTCGCGACGTCGCAGCCCGGCGTTTTCCGCCGCGGAGTGTCGTACCGGGATCTTCGTCGCCCGTCACCCTAGTACTACAACCTGATTTCGTGATGATCGGTCAATAGAGTGTGGATCGTGCTTACTTCTCACGATCTTCAGGCTTGGGTGGCGGGACTGGATGCGCTGTTCGCGCGGGTTGCTGGTCGTTTCGG
>NZ_JABCPZ010000491.1 GCF_013283785.1 Nonomuraea antri | reverse complement strand
CCCGACGAACTGTGGCTCGCCACCCGCCGCGGCGACCACCGCGACGGCACCACCCGCATCGGCAGCTCCGACGTGTCCGACATCCTCGAAGTCGGCTACAAGACGCCGCAGCACGTCTACCACATCAAGCGCCGCGAACTGCCCGAAGACGAGGCCGGCGAACCCGCGCTCTGGGGCAAGCTCCACGAGCAGACGATCGCCGGGGAATGGGCGCGCAGGAACCGCAGCGTCGTCCGCCGCGTCGGCATCGTCGCCAACGTCGACCGGCCGTGGATGACGTGCACGCTGGACCGGCGCATCCTGGAATGCCCGCTCAACCGCGAGACCCGCGAGTCCTGCGCGCTGGAGATCAAGACCAGGAACGCGTTCGTCGCGGACAAGTGGGTCCGCGCCGTCCCTGACGACGTGCTCGCGCAAACCCTCTGGCAGATCGAGGTCACCGGATACGACCACGTCCACGTGGGCGTGCTGATCGGCGGCAACGACTACCGCCAGACCATCGTGCGCCGCGACGGCAACGAGCAGATCATCGCCGACATCGTCACCGCAGCGGCCGACATGCGCGACCGCATCATCTCCGGGCGCAAGCCGTACCCGTCCGGCGACCCCGAGCGGCTCGTCGAGCTGTACGGCGCGCTGTACCCCGACCGCGAGGGCACCGTGGACCTCGGCCCCGAGGTGATCGAGATCCTCGGCCGGTACGAGAACGAGCGGCTCAAGGAGAAGGCGGCCAAGACCGCCAAGGAACTGGCCAAGGCCGAGGCGGTCGCGCTGCTCGACGGCAACGAGTACGCCAGCTTCGGCGACGAGCCCGCGTTCTCCTACACCCAGCGGCGTGGCCGTCCCGCCGTGGACCTGACGCTCATGGCCGAGCAGTACCCCGACGCCTACCGGGCGTGCGTGCGCGAGACCACCCTCCGCGCCATCAACGTGGCTTCCGCTTTCCGTAAGAAGGAGATCTGATGTCCCTGGCTTCCAAGGCCGCCGCGAAGGCTGCCGAGGCGAACGGCCAGCCCGGCGAGGAGACCACGCCGCCGGCCACTGACGGTTGGGGGCTGCCCGAGCGCGAGCCTGAGGGGCCGTCGCCTGAAGTCCTCGCCTACGAGGCCGCGACCAGCGACGACGACCCCGAGCAGGTGCCCGTGATCGTCGCCTGGAACCGCGTCATGAAGGACGTGCGTGCCATCGCCAAGGCCAGCCAGGTCGAGTCCGGCCCCGCCAAGTTCTGGTACCGAGGCGTCGATGCCGCCATGGAGGCGTTCGCCCCCGTGATCCGCCGTCACGGCGTGCTCGTCATCCCGCACAAGGTCGTCGCCGAGCACGCCCCCGCGACGACCTCGGGCGGCAAGCCCGCCCGCGAGACCACCGTCACCATCCAGTACCGCATCTACGGGCCGATGGGCGACTACATCGAGGGCGAGGCAGCCGGCGAGTCCCTCGACAACGGCGACAAGGGCGCGGCCAAGTCCCAGAGCGTCGCTCTCCGGACGTTCCTGTTCCACGCGGGCATGGTCCCGCTCCGCGACACCGACCCCGACGCGCACAACCTGGAGCGCGGCGAGGCGGCCCCGCGCAAGGCCACCGACTACCGCGACGAGGCCCTTGAGCCGCGCACCTCCAAGTCCCGGCTGCGCCAGATGCATCACGAGCTCAAGTCGATGAACCGGCTCGCCGAGCTGGTCGAGAACGAGATCGGCGACAGCGAGTCGATCGGCGACCTGATCGTCCGCATCGGCCACACCCGCCAGTAGCGAGCTCCGGTGCGGCGCCGCCCTGGGGCATCCCGCGGCGCCGCACCGGCCCCAACCTCCGAACCCCTTACGCGCCAAGCAAAGGACAGGACATCATGACAATCCCGGTCACCGCCGAGCAGGTGGATCAGGCCCTCATCACGTACCTCCGCGACCGGCTGGCCGAGCACGCCAACGCCGCCCGCGTCGCCGCCGAACAGCGCGCCTCTCTGGAGGAGGACCTCCGCAAGGCGCGGGCCGAGGTCGAGCGGCTCACCCAGAACCGCGACAGCGCGGCCAGTGAGCAGACCAGCCAGGCGCGCTTCGCGGTCGTGCTCCAGCAGCACCTCAACAAGCTGACCGGCCGCAGCGACGAGACCACCTCGGCCGCGTCGGGGGTGCCCGCGCCCTTCAACCTGTTCACCCCGCCC
>NZ_JABCPZ010000490.1 GCF_013283785.1 Nonomuraea antri | reverse complement strand
CTCGTAGAAGCGCAGCACCAGCACCGCGCGCTGCTTCACCGGCAGCCTGGCCAGGGCGCGGGCGAACACCACCTTCAGGTCGGAGGCCGCCGAGGGGTCCTGGCCCGCCTGGTCGGGCGGCTCGCCGTAGGCGAACTCCCGCCGCCTGCGCCACCTGGACGCCACCTCCCGGTACAGCGTGGTCCGGAGGTAACCGGCCGGGTCGGTGTGCACTTTCGGCCAGCGGCGGGCGAGCTTGATCAGGGCGTCCTGGAGCACGTCCTCGGCCAGATGGCGGTCACCGCTGATGAGGATGGCGGCACGCAGCAACTGCGGGCGCCAGGCGGCGACGAAAGCCTCGAACGCCTCGGAATCCCTCATGTAGACAAGACGCCCGGGGACGGGCGAACGGTTGGGACCTTCACGAAATCGCCGACGTTCAGCGCACCGCAGAACCGTCGGCCAACTCGGATGCGTTCAGCGCGCCGCGGGGCCCTCCGTCAGGTCGGCCGCCAGGTCGGTGGCGACCTCCCGATTGAACGAGCCCCTGATCGTCATCCGCGGCCCGGGGATCGGCTCGGTCAGCGCCGGCGCGGTGATCACCTGCCCGTCGATCACGACGGCCAGCCGGTTACGCGGATCCGGCAGACGATGCAGCCGCGCCGCCAGCTGGGCGAACCTGGCGCTGTCGGCCGGGTTGAGCGTGACACGGACGGCCCACTCCACCCCGTCCTCCTCGGCGGTCGCCGTCAGTGCCCTGATGCCGTCCAGGCCCCGGCCGAGCTTGAAACAGAACGGGCTCTCCACCTGCGGCAGCGTGCCGGCGGCGCAGGGGGCGGTGGTCTCCTTCAGCACCGGCCGCAGCGCGAAGGACACCCGGGACGCCCGGGACGGCTCGGGCGGTCGCGCCGTCGTGGTGCCGCGCGTCCCGGCGGTCATGGCGACGGCCGTGCCGATCAGTCCGAGGCCGACGACCACGGCCGCCACCATGGCGATCAGCTGGACACGTTTCACGAAACCCCCAGACCGGCAGGCGGTCAGCCGCGGCCGGCGACGGCGTGCGGCACGTCCTTGACCTCGTACTCCCCGTTGGAGGCGGCGAGCGGCAGGCCCGCGGCCGGCGACAGGAGGGCAACGGCCACGGCGGCCGGCAGGGCCAGCAGCGCGGCAGGGCGCGCGATCTTCGTCAGGTGCATGACACGGACGGTATTCCGGGCCCCTTGTGGATCACTTGGAATCCACCGGGCGTCCCGGTCAGCCCGCTTCGACGTACCCGGTCAGCAGCCTGATCAGCTCGTCCCTGAAGGCGCGCGGGTCGGCGGTGGGCCGGTCGGCCAGGTAGCGGTGGGTCAGCGACTCGGCGGTGGCGACCAGGAACCAGGCCGTCAGCCGCGGGTTCGCCGCGCCGAGCCCGCCGTCCGCGACCAGCAGGCCGGCCACCAGGCCGACCAGGTCGTCCTGCAGGGCGCGGATCTCGGCCAGCAGCGCGGGCGGGCGCGGCGACTCCTCGAACAGCACTTGGTGCAGGCGGGGATCGCCGCCATGCGCGCGGAGCGCGGTGTCCACCAGCACCGCGACGCATTCGCGCCGGTCGGCCGGCAGACCGGCCGCGACGGCGGCGGCGACGGCCGCGCGACCCTCGTCGACGTGCCGCCTGGCGAGCAGGAGCAAGATCGCGTCCTTGTTCGGGAAGTACTGGTAGAGCGACCCGATCGACAGTCCCGCCGCCTCGGCGATGCGGTTGGTGGTGCCTGCGGCGTAACCGTGCTCGGCGAAAACGCGAGCAGCCGCCCGCAGTATCTGCTCCCGCGTCTCCTCGGAACGCTTCTGACGTGGGGTTTTCCGCGGCCTGAGCGGCTTGGGGACGGTGGTCATGAGCGGGCCTAACGCGAGTACAAAAACGAGCAATTACTCACTATTGTCGCCGTGATCGATCGGGTCTCACAAGGGAGCGTCGTATGACCGTCGATTACCTGCGGTTCTTTCCCCGATGGGTGCGGGAGACCCCCGCGCGGGAACCGGTGTCGGAGTGGTGGCCCTGGCGCGGCATGCGGGTGCACCTGGAGCGGGTGGCCGACCCGGACGCGCCGGTGAAGCTGCTGGTGCTGCACGGCGCCGGCGGCTACGGGCGGATGCTGCTGCCCTACACCCGCCTGCTGGGCCCGGTGGACGTCGTCGCCCCC
>NZ_JABCPZ010000048.1 GCF_013283785.1 Nonomuraea antri | reverse complement strand
GAGAGGGGCACGGGGTGGCGGGGATGCGGGAGCGGGCCGCGGCCGTCGGCGGCGAACTGCGCGTGGGCGCCGCGCCGGGCGGCGGGTTCGCCGTCGAGGCCGGCCTGCCGGTGACGGACGAATCATGACCGAGTCCATGTCCCCGCCGGTCCGGATCGTCATCGTCGACGACCATCCGGTGGTGCGCACCGGGTTCGCCGAACTGCTCGACACCCAGCCGGACTTCCAGGTCGTCGGCACCGCCGGCGACGGCGCGGCGGCCGTGCGGGTCTGCCGCGAGCTGTCGCCCGACGTCGTGCTCATGGACGTGCGCATGCCCGGCATGGACGGCATCGAGGCCACCCGCCGCCTGGCCGGCGCGCCCGAGCCGGCCGGGTCGCCTGGGTCGGGGCCACGCGTGCTCATCCTGACCACCTTCGACCTCGACGAGTACGTCTACGACGCCCTGCGCGCGGGAGCCAGCGGATTCCTGCTCAAGGACGTCACCGCCGAGCGGCTGTTCGACGCGGTCCGCGTCATCGCGGTGGGCGAGGCGCTGCTGGCCCCGGCCGTCACCAGGCGGCTGATCGGCGAGTTCGCCCGGCTCGACCCCAAGCCCGACCCGCGTTCCGCGGCGGCGCTGGCCCTGCTCACCCCGCGCGAGACGCAGGTGCTGCGGCTCATGGCCGAGGGGCTGTCCAACCAGGAGCTGGCCGAGCGGCTGGTGGTCACGGAGGAGACGGTGAAGACGCACGTCAGCCGGGTGCTGAGCAAGCTCGGGCTGCGTGACAGGACGCAGGCGGTGGTCATGGCGTACGAGACGGGGCTGGTCGTGCCGCGCTCGCGCGGCCCGCGCTGACCTCAGCCCGCCTCGCGCGGGGCGGCGGGCAGTCGCACGGTGACGCTGAGCCCGCCCGCGGGGCGGGCGGCGAGGGTGAGCGTCCCGCCGTGCGCCCGGACGATGCTCCGGACGATCGCCAGGCCGAGCCCGACCCCCGCGTGGTCGGTGCGGGCCCGGTCGGAGCCGCGCTGGAACGGCTCGACCAGCGTGGCCACCCGCTGCGGCGAGAGCTTCTTCCCGGTGTTCTCGACGGTGAGCACCGCGGCCCCGGACCGGACGCCGGTCGTGACCCACACCGTGCCCTGTTCCTGCAGGTTGTGCACGATCGCGTTGTGCACGAGGTTCGTCGTCATCTGCAGCAGCAGCTCGTACGAGCCGATCGTGGCGGCCAGGTCGCCGGACGTCTCGATGGCGCGGCCGCGTTTCTCCGCGAGCGGGAGCAGCGTCTCCGTGGCCTCCTCGGCCAGGAGGGACAGATCGACGTGGTCGCGCGCGAAGGACTGCTGGTCGGCCCGGCTGAGCAAGAGCAACGCCTCGGTGAGCCCGATCGCCCGGCTGTTGACGACCCGCAGGCGCTCGATGAGCTCGCCGGTGTCGCGGGTCTGGTCGGTGCGGGCCACGTCGAGCATGGTCTGCGTGATCGCCAGCGGGGTGCGCAGCTCGTGGGAGGCGTTGGCGGCGAATCTCCGCTGCTCGGCGACGTGCGCTTCGAGCCGGGCGAGCATCGTGTCGAAGGCGTCGGCGAGCTCGCGGAACTCGTCCGCGCGGCCGGGCAGCTGGATGCGGTGGGACAACGATCCCTTCGCGGCCCGGCGGGTGGCCTCGGTGATGCGCGTCAGCGGGGTGAGCATGCGGCCGGCCAGGATCCAGCCTCCCACCAGCCCGAACACCAGCAGGAGCGCCGCCATCCCGGCGACCTTCGGCACGAACGCCGCCAGCAGGTCGGACTGGTTGGGCACGTGGGGCCCGAGGGTGATGATCGGGCCGTCGGGCACGTAATGCAGCAGGAACCGCCACACGACCGCGAGCAGCAGAGCGCCGGTGAGCATGACGCACCCGGCATAGCTGAGGGTGAGTTTGAGCCGGACGCTCAGACCGGGCGTCCTATCCACGGTCGTCACCCCGCCTCGCCGCCCGGGTCGATGCGGTAGCCGACGCCGGGCACGGTCGCGATGATCCCGGGCTCGCCCAGCCGTTTGCGCAGCGCCGAGACGGTGATGCGGACGGCGTTGGTGAACGGGTCGGCGTTCTCGTCCCACGCCCGTTCCAGGAGTTCCTCGGCGCTGACCACACCGCCCTCCGCGGCGACCAGGACCTCGAGCACGGCGAACTGTTTCCTGGTCAGCGCGACGTAGCGGCCGTCGCGGTAGACCTCGCGGCGGAACGGGTCGAGCCGCAGGCCGGCGATCTCCCACACCGGCGGCCTGCTGTGGGCGCGCCTGCGGTCCAGCGCCCGCAGGCGGAGCACGAGCTCCTGCAGCTCGAACGGCTTGGTGAGATAGTCGTCCGCGCCCAGCCCGAACCCCGAAGCCTTGTCGTCGAGCCGGTCGGCCGCGGTGAGCATGAGGATCGGCATGCCGCTGCCCGAGGCGACGATGCGCTTGGCGATCTCGTCACCCGACGGGCCGGGGATGTCACGGTCGAGCACGGCGATGTCGTAGGCGTTGACGCCCAGCAGTTCCAACGCGGTATCGCCGTCACCGGCGATGTCGGCGGCGATCGCGGCCAGCCGCAGGCCGTCGCGGACGGCTTCGGCCAGAAAGGGTTCGTCCTCGACGAGCAGCACACGCATACGTTCGAGGTTATGGGCCCCGGCATATCGCCGGCGTATCGAAAACCTCATACGTGCTGACAACACCCGGCTGCCTTGACTGCTCCCATGACCCATCGCGGACCAGCACGAACAGCAGCCCGGGTGGCACGCGTGGCCGTACTCGCCGCCCTGGTGATCGCCGGCACGGTGCTCGCCGGCGTCCTCGTCCACGACCTGCTGCCGTCGGCGGCCTCGCCGCTCGACCTGCTGCGCGGCGACGGCGCCGAGCACGGCGCGCTCGGCGAGGCGGACGGCGCCGTCCCCGACGGCACGACGGTCTTCGACGACGACGTTCCCGCCGTGGCCGAGCTCGACCCCAAGCTGCTCGCCGCCGTGCGCCGGGCCGCCGCCGACGCCGCGGGCGACGGCGTCGAATTCGTCGTCAACGGCGGCTGGCGCTCCCCCGCCTACCAGGAACGGCTGCGCCGGGAGGCGGTCGCCGAGCACGGCTCGGAAGAGGAGGCCGCCCGCTGGGTGGCCACCCCGGACAAGTCGCTGCACGTGTCGGGCGACGCGATCGACCTCGGCCCGGCCGACGCCATGACCTGGCTGTCCCGGCACGGCGCCCGCTACGGGCTGTGCCAGATCTACCGGAACGAGCCCTGGCACTACGAACTGCGGCCCAAGGCCACCCAGAAGGGGTGCCCGCGCATGTACGCCGACCCCACACGCGACCCGAGGCTGCGATAGGGCGACCCGATCCCGGGCGGCCGGGAGAACATCCACCCGCCGATCGCGGGCAGGTATCCCTGGAGTGGCGGGTGTGCAGGCCGGGAGGGGATGTCCGTGGTGTGGCGCGGTGAGCAGGCGATCTGGTGGAGCGTCTACCCGCTGGGCTTCACCGGCGCGCCCACCACCGCGCCCACCACCGCGAACGGCGCGGGCGGCATGGGCGGGCACCGGCTGCGGCGGCTGTCGCCGTGGCTCGACCAGGTGGCCGAGCTGGGCTGCACCGGGCTGCTGCTCGGCCCGATCTTCGCCGCCGAGACCCACGGCTACGACACGGTCGACCATTTCACCATCGACCCCAGGCTCGGCGACGCGGCCGACTTCGACGCGCTCGTCGCCGCGGCGGCCGAGCGCGGCCTGGCCGTCCTGCTCGACGGCGTGTTCAACCACGTCGGCCGCTCGTTCGCGGGCGACCCGCGCTGGCTCAGGCGGAGCGCGGCGACCGGCGAGCTCGACACGTTCGAGGGCCACCACCGGCTGGTCGCGCTCGACCACGGCCAGGAGCAGGTCCAGCGGTACGTCGCGGCCGTGCTGAACCACTGGCTCGACCGGGGCGCGGCGGGCTGGCGGCTGGACGCCGCCTACGCGGTGCCCGCCTGGTTCTGGCGTGCGGTGCTGCCCGAGGTGCGCGCCAGGCACCCGCACGCGTGGTTCGTCGGCGAGGTCATCCACGGCGACTACGCCGCCTACGTGGCCGAGTCCGGGCTCGACTCCGTCACCCAGTACGAGCTGTGGAAGGCGATCTGGAGCTCGCTCAACGACCGCAACCTGTTCGAGCTGGCCCACGCGCTCGGCCGGCACGACGCGCTGCTGGACACGTTCGCCCCGCTGACGTTCGTCGGCAACCACGACGTCACCAGGATCGCCACCCGCCTGGACGATCCCAGGCACCTGGGGCACGCGCTGGCCGTGCTGTTCACCGTGGGCGGGGTGCCCAGCGTGTACTACGGCGACGAGCTGGGGCTGGCCGGGGTCAAGGAGGAACGCGAGGGCGGCGACGACGCGATCAGACCGGCCTTCCCGCCCACCCCCGAGGTCCCGCCGCCGGGCCGGGAGGTGTTCGCGCTGCACCGGCGGCTGATCGCGCTGCGCAGGCGGCACCCGTGGCTGTCCCGGGCGCGTACCGAGGTGACGCACCTGGACAACCGGTCCGCCGCGCTGCGCACCGCGGACCCGGCGGGCGGCGCCGCCCTGCTCACGCTGCTCAACCTGGACGACGAGCCGTACCGCTTCCCGGTGGACCCGGCCGGTGCGGACGTGACCGAGTCGAGCCACCCGGCCGGCGTGGATCCGGCCACGGTGCCCGGGCACGGCTGGCACGTGCTGGAGGAGACCCGCTGACCTCCTGCCGCACCCGGCGTGCTTGTCCGGCCGCGCGATCGTCGCCTAACGTGCCGATGTGGATCTCTTCTCGCACTCGTGGGCGGCGTTGCGCGCGGCGGTGGCCGGGCTCGCCGACGAGGACTTCGCCCGGCCGTCCGGCTGCGCCGGGTGGCTCGTCCGCGACCTGGTGTGCCATCTGGTGATCGACGCCCAGGACGTCCTGATCACGCTCGTCACGCCGGTGGCCGCGGAGCCGACCCGCGACGCGGTCACCTACTGGGAGGTCTCGGCGACGCCGCCGACCGGTGACGACCCGCTCGACGCGCTGGTCGTCCGGCTGGCCGCCGCCTACCAGGAGCCCCGGCTGCTCACCTTCCACCTCGACGACGTCGGCTCCGCCGCCGGCCGCGCCGCCGAGCTGGCCGACCCCGGCCTGCGCGTCGGCACCCGCGACCAGGTCCTCACGGCCGGCGACTACCTGTCCGCGTACGTCCTGGAGTGGACGCTGCACCACCTCGACCTGGTCGCCCACCTCCCCGGCGTGGCCGGGCCGCCCGCCGAGGGCCTGGCCAGGTCGCGGGAGATGCTGGAGAAGATCGCCGGGGCCGCGTTCCCCGCGTCGCTGTCCGACGCCGACGCGCTGCTCGTCGGCACCGGACGGCGGCCACCGACCGACGCCGAGCGGGCCGAGCTGGGGGAACTGGCCGGACGGCTGCCGTTCGTCCTCGGCTGACCGTCCAGGGGCGGCAGCCCCGCCGAGCATGGGAGGTACCCGGTGACACCCGACTACGACCGCGTTTCCACCGGATACCATCCGGATCCGGCGCTGTCGATGTCCCTGCACGCTGACGCCTACACCGACCCGGCCTGGTTCGGCGTCGACCAGCGGGCGATCTTCGCCCGCACCTGGCAGTGGCTGTGCCACGTGGAGCTGCTGCGCGAGCCGGGCGCCTACGTGACGGGCACGGTGGCCGGCCTGCCGATCGTCGCCGTCCGCGACGAGGCCGGCACGCTGCGGGCCTTCTACAACGTGTGCAAGCACCGGGCGCACGAGCTGCTGTCGGGCGCCGGGGTGCGGCGCAGCATCGTGTGCCCGTACCACGCCTGGAACTTCGACCTCACCGGACGGTTACGCCGGGCCCGCAACACCGGCGGCATGCCGGGCTTCGACCCCTCGGCGATCTGCCTGGACCAGGTCCAGGTCACCGAGTTCGGCGGCATGGTCTACGTCAACCTCGACCCGGCCGCCGCCCCGCTGCGCGAGCAGGCCGGCGACCTGGAGGCCGAGATCCAGGCGCGGGCGCCGGACGTGGCCAAGCTCACCCTGGCCCGCCGCCTCACCTACGACATCGCCTCGAACTGGAAGAACGTCGTGGACAACTTCCTGGAGTGCTACCACTGCCACGTGGCGCACAAGGACTTCGTGTCCCTGGTGGACATGAGCACCTACCAGGTCACCACGTACGGGATCTACTCCAGCCACATGGCCCAGGCCGGCGCCACGGAGAACTCCGCCTACGACGTGTCGGACGCGACCGTCACCGAGCACGCGGTGTGGTGGCTGTGGCCCAACACCTGCCTGCTGCGCTACCCAGGCCGGGGGAACTTCATGGTGCTGCAGATCGTCCCCGACGGCCCGGAACGCACCCGCGAGACGTGGGACTTCTACCTGGAGACCGACCAGCCGAACGCGGCCGAGCTCGACAGCATCCGCTACATCGACGAGGTGCTCCAGGCAGAGGACATCGCGCTGGTGGAGAGCGTGCAGCGCGGCATGCGCACGCCGGCGTTCACCCAGGGGAAGATCGTCTACGATCCCGCCGGGTCAGGGCTTTCCGAGCACGCCGTCCACCATTTCCACGGCCTCGTCCTGGACGCCTACCGGCGCGACCGCGACACCGGCTCCTGATCGTCGGCGGCGCTTCGACAGCAGGTAGCCGATCAGCGCGGCGGCCAGACCGGCCAGCCCGGCCGCCGCGAAGCCGCTGGCCGGACCCGCCAGGTCGATCGCGCCGCCCACGATCGGGGAGCCGAGCGCGAAACCCGCGCCGTACGCGGAGGACTGCAGCCCGGTCGCCTCTCCTCGCACGCCGGGCGGTGCCAGCCGGCTCACCGCGTCGGCCATCGTGGACAGGGTCGGCGCGGTCAGCACCCCCGCACCGGCGGCGGCCAGGCACAACCAGGGCCAGCTCGGCGCCAGCCCGGCGGGCACGGTGGCCAGCCCGAGCAGGGCGAGCAGCAGCCAGGTGGGCAGCGGCCTGGGCAGCGTGCCGTACACCAGCCCGCCGACGACGGAGGACACGCCGTACACCGCGACGACCACGGCGGCCCACGACACCTGACCGGCCTTCTCCAGCGCCGCGACGATGGCCAGGTCGGTGCCGGCGAGCAACATCGTGGTGCCGAACGCCATCACCAGCACGGCGATCATGCCGGGGCCCAGCCACTCCCGGCGCCTGGGCCGGTCGGCCGGGCCGACATTCACCTCGTCCCCGGCCCGCAGCGGCGGGTCGAGCAGGGCCAGGCCCGCGCCGCCCGCCACGATCGCGGCGCCGACCACCCAGGCCACCACGTCGGGCGATACCTTCGCCGCGAAGAGGATCACCAGCGGCGGGCCCACCAGGTACGACAGCTCACCCTGCACCGACTCCAGCGCGAACGCGGCCTGACGCCGCCCTTGCGGGGTCAGCGCGGCGATCGCCTGCCTGGTCACCGGCTGGACCGGCACCATCAGCAGGCCCGCGGCGAAGGCCGCGCAGACCAGGACCGCGTACGGCAGCAGCGGCACGATCGCCCAGAACCCGGCCTGCAGCGCGACGGTGGCCAGCAGCACCGGACGCGCGCCGCGCCGGTCGATCAGGCGGCCGAGCAGCGGCCCGCCGAGCGCCATCCCGGCGGTCATGGCCGCCGCGACGCCGCCTGCCGCCACGTAGTTCAGCTTCAGTGCCAGCACCACGTACATGGTCAGCGCCATCACGTCGGCGGTGATCGCGGCGCGGGCGATCAGCGAGACGCCCAGCAGCGGCGTCATCCCCGGCAGGGCGAGTATCCGTCGGTATCCGGTCACGTGGTGACGGTAGGTCCGCGGCCGGGCCATAGGAAGTGGTCAATTCGTTGGGCCTGCCATAATGAATTCTTATGGCCAGGGATCTTGAGACCGCGTTGCTGCGGTCGTTCGTCACCGCCGTTCGGGCCGGCAGCATCAGCCGCGCCGCGACCGCGCTCGGGCACACCCAGCCCGCGCTCAGCCAGCAGTTGCGCAGGCTCGAAAGCGTCGTCGGCCGGCCACTGCTCAACCGGTCGACGTCCGGCGTCTCGCCGACCCGGGCGGGCGAGGAACTGCTGCCGTACGCCGAGCGCATCCTCTCGCTGTCGGCGCAGGCGCTCACCGAGACCGGGCGCGCGCTCACCGGCCACTGCCGCGTCGGGCTGCTCGAAGACCTCGCCGCGGCCCGGCTGCCGCAGGCGCTCGCCGACCTCGCCCGGCTGCACCCCGGCGCGACGCTGGAGGTGCTCAGCCTGTCCAACGCCGCGATGCGGGAGGCCTACGACGCCGGCCGGGTGCAGCTGGTGCTCGACGCGGTGCCCGACGTGCCCGCCCCGCCGCGCTGGACGGTACGCCGCCCGCTGGTCTGGGCCGTCGGCCAGGGGGCGGACGTGACGGCCGCCCCGTTGCCGGTCGTGCTGTTCTCCAACCCGTGCTCGTGGCGCACGTCCGTGCTGGAGACGCTGGAGCGGGCCGACCGGCGCTGGCGGGTGGCGTTCGAGAGCAACAGCCTGATCGGCGTGCTCGCCGCGGTGCGGGCCGGGCTCGGCGTCGCCGCGCTCATGCCCGCCAACCTCGAACCGGCCCTGATCTGCCACGACCCGGACGCCCTGCCCGCGCTGCCGGACGTCGAGTTCGGCCTGGTCCGGCACCCGCGCACCGCGGGCGATCCGCTGGTCGACGCGGTGGAGAGCGCGCTGCGCCGGATGATCTGAACGCCCGCGGCCCGGCTCAGGCGGCCCGGCTCAGGCGGCCCGGCTCAGGCGGCCCGGCTCAGGCGGCCCGGCTCAGGCGGCCCGGCTCAGGCGGCCCGGCTCAGGCTGCGTGGCCTGCGTGCAGTGCCTCGTGCGTCCACGCGTGGCGCGGCTGGACGTGCAGCCGCCAGTAGTGCTCGGCGATGTCGTCCGGGTCGAAGCCGGTGCCGGGGGCGACCGGCCCGGCCACCGTGACACTGGCCACGTGCACCCCGCTCGGCCCGTACTCCTGGTCGAGCAGCGTGACCAGGGTCCTGACCCCGGCCTTGCCCAGGGACAGGCTCACGTACCCCGCCTTGGGCTCGGGCATGCCGCCGGTGATCAGGAACGTCCCGCCGCCGCGTGCCGCCATGGCGGGCGCGACGTGCGCGGCCGCGTTGAGCGCACCGACCACGTTCACCGCCCACGCCTCCTGGTGCGCGCGGACCGTCAGCTCGCCCGGCGCGTCCGCCTGGATGATCGCGGCGTTGTACACCACGACGTCCGGCACGCCGTGCGCGGCGGTGGCGGCGTCGAGCGCGCGGTTCAGCCCGTCCTGGTCGGTACTGTCGGCCGCCAGCGTCACCACCGGCACACCGCCCGCCCCGACCGATTCTGCCGCGGCCCGCAGCGTGTGCTCGCTCCTGGCGATCAGCGCGATCGGCATGCCCTCCTTGGCGAACCGCCGCGCCACCGCCTGCCCGATCCCCGGACCCGCCCCGATGATCACCACACCCGGCATCGCCGTCTCCTCACTTTTCGTGATCAGTAATAATCGGGACGGTAAGGCATCACATGGATGTGAAGGTCAAGGAGCGACGGATGCGGATCGGCGACCTGGCCCGCAGGACCGGGGTGAACCAGCGGCTGCTGCGTTACTACGAGGAGCAGGGCCTGCTCACGCCGGTCCGGCTGGGCAACGGCTACCGCGAGTACGCCGAACCCGACGTGGTGACCGTGCGTCACATCCGCAGCCTGCTCGCCGCCGGGCTGTCGACCGCCGTCATCGGCCGGATGCTGCGCTGCGTGGGCGACGACGCCGCGCTGCCCGCGCCGTCCGGCTGCCCGGGCTTCATCGAGGACCTGCGGCGCGAACGCGACCACGTGGCCGAGACGATCCAGCGGTTGCAGGGCTCGCAGCGCAGGCTGGAGGAACTGCTCGACGCGGCGCTGAAGCCGGGACCGGCCGCGTAGCGGGGTCAGCGGGGGCGGCTGAGCGCGACCTCGGCCAGGTCCGTCCACTGCCCGGCCGAGGAGTGGGGCACGACCACCCAGTCCTTGACCACCTTGCCCTGCCCCATGGGGTCGAACAGGGCCGCCCCGGGCAGTTCGAGCGCGGCGGCGTGCTCCGGGGTGTCTCTGACCAGCCGGAACACCATCGCGCCGTCGCGCTGCAGGCTGGCGAAGACCTTGCCCGCCTGGTCCTTGAGCGCGGGCCTGCCCATCATCCTGGAGACCTGCACCCCAAGGTCGGCCAGCTCCGCGCCGACCTGCTTGAAATCCTCTTCCGCGCCCATCGACACCCGGCCCCCCGAACTCGGCACAAACGGCGATCAGGCTAGCCGCCGCCAGGTAACCGATCAAATCCGGGGTTTTTGGGTCAGAGCCGGCCGGTCTCGTAGGCCCACATCGCGATCTCCACCCGGTTACGCGCGCCGAGCTTGGTCATCAGGCTCGCGACGTGCGACTTGACCGTGCTGACCGAGATGTGCATCTCCTCGGCGATCTCGCCGTTGGTCCGGCCGCGCGCGACGGTGAGCAGGATCTGCTCCTCCCGGTACGTCAGCGCCTCGGCCGGCGCGACCGGCGGCGTGACGGGCCCCGACCTGGCGAACGCGCCCAGCAGCCGGGCCGTTACGCTGGGCGCGATGAGCGCGTCGCCGCCGGCCGCCGCGTGCACCGCCTGCGAGAGCAGCGCGGCGCCGGCGTTCTTGAGCAGGAAGCCCTTGGCGCCCGCGCGCAGCGCCGCGTAGACGTACTCGTCGAGGTCGAACGTGGTGATCACGACGACCGCCAGCGGGTCGTCGACGTCGGGACCGGCCAGCCTGCGGGTGGCCTCGATGCCGTCGAGCACCGGCATGCGGATGTCGAACAGGCACACGTCCGGGCGCAGCCGCCGGGCCAGCTCCACCGCCCGCGCGCCGTCGGGGGCCTGGCCGACGACCTCGATGCCGGGCTGGGCGTCGAGGATCATCGCCAGCCCGGTACGCACGATCTCCTGGTCGTCGGCCACGACCACGCGGACGCTCACGCCGCCGCCCCGGTGCGCGGCAGCACCGCGGTCACGATCCAGCCCCGGACCGGGCCGGGCCCGGCCACGCAGGTGCCGCCGAGCAGGCCGGCCCGCTCGATCATGCCGGTCAGCCCGTAGCCGGGGGACGCGGCCTGGCGTGGCGGGCCGCCGTCGCCGTCGTCGCTGACCCGCAGCCGCACCGAGGCGTCGTCGGCGGCCACGTGCACGTCGATGCGGGTGGCGCGGCGCGCGTGCCGGCGGGCGTTGGTGACCGACTCCTGGGCCAGCCGGTAGATCGCGGACTCGACCGGCGGCGCGATGCCGTCGAGGTCGCCCTCGACCTCCACCCGCACCGGCGGCCTGCCCGAACCTTCGAGTTGCCGCAGGTCGGCCAGGCCACGGCCGGGCGCCAGCTCGGCCGGCTCGGGCCGGCGCAGGACACGCACCATGGCCCGCATCTCGCCGAGCGCCCGCCCCGCCTCGGCCTCGATCAGCCGCAGCGCCTCGATCGCGGCCTCCGGCCTGATCTCGGCGACGGCCAGCCCGGCCTGCGCCCGGATCGCCATCGCGGAGACGTGGTGCGCGACCGTGTCGTGCAGGTCGCGGGCCAGGTGCTCGCGTTCGAGCAGCTTGACCTGGTCGAGCTCGCGCAGCCTGGCCCCGGCCCGGTACCTGGACGCCGCGCCCAGGGCGAGCGCCACCGACAACGCGGCGAACCCGCCCACCAGGTCGGCCGGCGCGCTGCGGTTCACCACCATCGAGGCGCAGGTCACGGCCAGCACGAGCGCCAGCCCGCCCGCCGCCTCACGCCCGGAACCCCACCTGACCAGCGCGTACGGCAGCAGCAACAGGTACACCATGGTGTAGGCGTCGGGGACGTCGCCGCCGCCGAACAGCGGGATCAGGCCGCTGATCCCGAACGCGACCAGCACCATCGCCAGCGGCCTGGTGCGCCGCCACAACAGCGTGGGCACCAGGCCGAGCGTCACCAGGAACGAGGCGTCGAGCCACGAGAGGTCGGGCCGCAGGCTCACTTCGAGCACCGCGAGCGGCCCGAGAACGCCGACGAGTGCCCAGTCGCGCCACACGCGCCGGGGCGGGGCGGGGGGACGGGGCTCGTCCCACAGGGAACGGAGGGGGCCGTGCACCACCCCATCGTACGAGAGATCGGGGAACCGGCCGAGAGCTCAGCCGCCCAGCACGTCCAGGTGCGGCTCGTACTCCTCGGCGCCCATCGCCACCATCCGGTCGCTCACTGGACGGGCACCGAGAGCTCCTGGAAGGTGGCGATCTTGACGTTGAGCGTCCTGGCGTCGTCCGGGAGGTCGAACAGCGACCAGAAGGTGCGGCTCTGGTCGGGGGCGAACTTCTCGGTGCTGACGCGCACGCCGGAGACGTCGGTGCAGGCGCAGTAGGAGTCCACGCCGTCGTCGGTGGGCACCTGCAGCCGGCCGGGCAGGTACAGGCGGCGGGCGGCGACGTCGGTCAGCCGCACGTTGCCCGCGGCCTGGTACTTGTACGCCTCCCAGTCCTGGGCGTCGTGCAGCTCGTTGTACCAGGACTCCTCCGGCCCCCGGTTGGTGACCGTGTAGGTGAGCAGCCCGACCCCGCCGGGAAGCCTGCGCAGCCCGGTGACCTCCAGGCCGAACCGGCCGTCCTCGGCGGTCAGGCCGTCGGCGCCCGGGGCGAGGGTCTGCACCACGTCACCCACCGGGTCGGGCTGCTCGGCCTTCGGCTTGGTGAAGGTGACCGTCACGCGGCGGTTGCGGCGTTTGCCCTCGTCGGTGTCGTTCTCGTACAGCGGCCGGCGCGAGCCGTACCCGCGGGCCTGGAAGCGCACGCCCTCGCGGGTCAGCAACGCCGACAGCGCGCGCTGCACCGCCACCGCGCGCCGCCGCGACAGCGGGTCGTTGATGGCGTCGGTGCCGGAGGAGTCGGCGTGGCCGTCGACCTTCACCACCGTGGCGGGCGAGGCGTCGATCAGCTTGGCGGTACGCGCCAGCACGGCCTTGGCGCGCGGCGTGAGCGTGGCCCTGTTCACCGCGAACAGCACGTCGGACGAGAGGTTCACACGCAGGTCGGCGCCGTCGTCGGCGGTCTCCTCCGACTTGTCCAGCGACTCGGAGGGCAGCACCAGGCGGCGGGTGACCGGGGTGACGGGCTGGGCGTCCGGGTCGGGGAAGTCGCCGGCCGGGGGCTCGTCGCTGATGGGCACGTTCAGCATGGGCGGGCCCACCGGGGTGACGACCGTAGCGGTCGCCGGGTTGCCCGAGGGGGCGGGCAGCACCGCGTACACGGTGATCGACTCGCCGGGCTCGATGAAGTAGCCCAGATCGTCGCGTTCGTGATCGCTGCACAGGCACGGGGAGTCCGCGGGCTGGTACGGCAGCAGCCACACCCGGGCCGCCGTGTCGAGCACGCCGATGCCGGACGCCCAGCGGATCTGGCCGAGCTTCCTGGTGTGGTCGCCCATCTCGCCCGTCCACGGCACCTGCTCGGTGCCGGTGTTGGACAGCCGGAGCTGCGCGACGAGGTGCTTGCCCTTGACCCGGTTGAGCCCGACGACCTCGACCTTGAGCCGCGCGGTCATGGTGCTGCGCGACTCGGCGAGCGCGGGCCGGGTGTCCTGTCCGGCCCGCGGGCTCTCCGCGGCCGCGGGCTCGCTGGTGGCCGGCTCGCTCGACGGCGCGGGCGCGGGCGCGGAGGTGGACGGCGGCGGCGCGGCCACGCCGCCGGGCAGCATCCCGCAGCCGGTCGCGGCGAGCATCAGAGCGGCGGCCACGATCCCGGTGGACGTGGTGCGTGCGTTCATGGGACGGGGACCACCGCGACGGCCTCGACCTCGACGAGCTGGTCGGCGTAGCCGAGGACGGTGACGCCGAGCAGCGTGCTGGGCACGTCGTGCTCGCCCATGTACTCGCGGTAGACCTGCCAGGCGGTGACCAGGTCGGCCTGCCGGGTGGAGGCCACGTACACGGTGGTCTTGGCGACGTCGGTCAGCGACGCGCCCGCGGACTCCAGCGCGGTCACCAGGTTGCGCATGACCTGGTGGGCCTGGCCCGCGTAGTCGCCGACGGCGACCGTGTTGCCGTCGAGGTCGAGCGGGCAGGCGCCGGCCACCCAGATGGATCGTACGGGGGCGTCGGCGACCGCGGCGTAGGCGTACTCGACCGCGGGGGTGAGGCGGTCGGTGCGGATCAGCCGGACGCCGGGATTAATAGGCATTCGCACATAATCTACATATGCTTATCGTCTGTCAACGAGTATTGTTCCAGGTGTGACCGACCGTCGCGATCTCGCCGCGCTGCTCCATCCCTTGGTGCAGTCGCTCATCGCCGCCGAGCAGCCCGTGCTCGCCGCCCACGGGATCTCCATGTGGGGCTACGCCGTGCTCGGCGCGCTCGACGATCAGGCCGTCCGCACCCAGACGGCCCTGGCCGACGCGATCGGCGCCGACAAGACCCGCATCATCGGCACCCTCGACAAACTGCAGGAGGCCGGGCTCATCTCCCGCGTCCCCGACCCGCGCGACCGGCGGGCCCGGCTGCTGTCGATCAGCGCCGCGGGCAGCGAGGTGTGCCGGTCGGTGCGCGCCGCCATCCTGGCCCACGAGGAACGCCTGCTCGCCCGGCTGTCGGCGGACGAGCGCGCGTCCTTCCTGAGCGCCGTGCAGACGCTCTCGCGGCTGAGCCGTGAAGAGATCGTCAAGGGCGGGTGAGCCCGGCGGTCGCACAGCAGCTCGCGGTAGGACCGGGCTTTCCGGGCGGGTCAGCGTAGTTCGTTGATGCGGATCATGTTGCCCGCGGGGTCGCGGAAGGCGCAGTCGCGCACCCCGTACGGCTGTTCCGTCGGCTCCTGGACCACCTCCGCGCCCCCGGCCCGCACCCGCTCGAACATGCCGTCGAGGTCTTCGGTGGCCAGCAGGATGCCGCCATAAGTGCCCTTGGCCATCATCTCGGCGATGGTGCGGCGCTCCGCCTCGGTGACGCCGGGATCGGCGGCCGGCGGCTGCAGCACGATGGAGGTCTCCGGCTGCCCGGCCGGGCCGACGGTGATCCAGCGCATCCCGTCGTAGCCGACGTCGTCGCGTACCTCGAAGCCGAGCACGTCGCGGTAGAAGGCCAGGGAGGCCTCGGGGTCGTCGTGCGGCAGGAAACTGGCGTGAATGCTGATGCCCATGCCGCTCACGCTAGGTGTCAGTCTCCTGGCGGCGCTTCTCGATTCCTGATCGGTCGGGTCACCTGCTTGGCCACGCACGACGGGATGCCCGCCGTCGCCCGCGCCGCCCGGTTGCGGTACGCGCTCGGCGGCATGCCGACCAGCTCGGTGAAACGCGTGCTGAAGCTGCCCAGCGACGAACAGCCCACCGCGAAGCACACCTCGGTGACGCTGAGATCGCCGCGGCGCAGCAACGCCATCGCCCGCTCGATGCGCCGCGTCATCAGATAGGCGTACGGCGACTCACCGTAGGCGCGCCGGAACTCGCGGCTGAGGTGGCCGGCCGACATGTGCACGCCGCGGGCCAGCGCCTCGACGTCGAGCGGCTGGGCGAAGTCGCGGTCGATCCTGTCGCGCACGCGGCGCAGCAGCGCGAGGTCGCGCAGGTGCTGCGCCGCGGCTGAACTGCTGCTCACCTGCAAAATCGTGCCACACCGCACCGACAATTCCCAAAGGCGGCCCCAGGTGGGCGGCCTCGGCAGGCGGTCAGGATCGGAGAAGCGGCCGTGCGGGTACTGCGGCTAGCGTGACGCGAGCCGACGCACGACGCGATCGGGTAGACATAGGACCCCGCGGCCACCGCGCCGACGAAGAAAGATCAGATGGAGAACACGATGGGCATGACCCCGAGCACGGACACGCAGTCGCCCGCGCCGCACGTCGCGGACCGGCATGACCTGATCCGGGTGCACGGCGCGCGGGTCAACAACCTCAAGGACGTCAGCGTCGAGCTGCCCAAGCGCCGGCTGACGGTGTTCACCGGCGTGTCGGGCTCGGGCAAGAGCTCCCTGGTGTTCGGCACGATCGCGGCGGAGTCGCAGCGGCTGATCAACGAGACCTACAGCGCGTTCGTCCAGGGGTTCATGCCGACGCTGGCGCGGCCCGAGGTGGACGTCCTCGAAGGGCTGACCACCGCGATCATCGTCGACCAGCAGCGGATGGGCGCCGACCCGCGCTCCACGGTCGGCACCGCCACCGACGCCAACGCGATGCTGCGCATCCTGTTCAGCCGGCTCGGGCAGCCGCACATCGGCTCGCCGCAGGCGTTCTCCTTCAACGTCCCGACCGTGCGGGCGAGCGGCGCGATCACCGTCGAACGCGGCAACCGCAAGACGGAACGGGCGACCTTCACCCAGCTCGGCGGCATGTGCACGCGCTGTGAAGGCCGCGGCTCGGTCTCCGACGTCGACCTGACCCAGCTCTACGACGACTCCAAGTCGCTGGCCGAGGGCGCGTTCACCATCCCCGGCTGGAAGTCCGACAGCTTCTGGACGGTCCGCGTCTACGCAGAGTCCGGGTTCGTCGACCCGAACAAGCCGATCCGCGACTACACCGAGAAGGAACTCCAGGACTTCCTGTACAAGGAGCCGGTGAAGGTCAAGGTCGACGGCGTCAACCTCACCTACGAGGGCCTGATCCCGAAGATCCAGAAGTCGTTCCTGTCCAAGGACAGAGAGGCGATGCAGCCGCACATCAGGGAGTTCGTGGAGCGCGCGGCCACCTTCACCACCTGCCCCGAGTGCGACGGCACCAGGCTCAGCCCGGAGGCCCGCTCCTCCAGGATCAAGGGCGTCAACATCGCCGACGCCTGCGCCATGGAGATCCGCGACCTCGCCGGATGGGTGCGCGGCCTGGACGAGCCCTCGGTGGCGCCGCTGCTGGCCAAGCTGCTGCACACGCTCGAATCGTTCGTCGAGATCGGGCTGGGCTACCTGTCGCTGGACCGGCCGGCGGGCACGCTGTCGGGCGGCGAGGCGCAGCGCACCAAGATGATCCGCCACCTCGGCTCCGCGCTCACCGACGTCACCTACGTCTTCGACGAGCCGACCATCGGCCTGCACCCGCACGACATCCAGCGGATGAACGACCTGCTGCTGCGGCTGCGCGACAAGGGCAACACGGTGCTCGTCGTCGAGCACAAGCCGGAGGCCATCGCGATCGCCGACCACGTCGTCGACCTGGGCCCGGCCGCGGGCAGCGGCGGCGGCACCATCTGCTACGAGGGCACGCTCGACGGCCTGCGGGCCAGCGGCACCATCACCGGCCGCCACCTCGACGACCGGGCCGCGCTCAAGGAGACGGTCCGCACGCCCAAGGGCAGGCTGGAGATCCGCGGCGCCGACCGGCACAACCTGCGCGACGTGGACGTCGACGTCCCGCTCGGCGTGCTGTGCGTGGTCACCGGCGTGGCGGGCTCGGGCAAGAGCTCGCTGATCCACGGCTCCATCCCCGCCTCGGCCGGTGTCGTGTCGGTCGACCAGGCGCCGATCCGCGGCTCGCGGCGCAGCAACCCGGCGACCTACACCGGGCTGCTCGACCCGATCCGCAAGGCGTTCGCCAAGGCCAACGGCGTCAAGCCGGCCCTGTTCAGCGCCAATTCCGAAGGCGCCTGCCCGGCCTGCAACGGCGCCGGCGTGATCTACGTCGACCTGGGGATCATGGCCGGGGTGGAGACCCCGTGCGAGGAGTGCGAGGGCAAGCGGTTCCAGGCGTCGGTGCTGGAGTACCACCTCGGCGGCCGCGACATCAGCGAGGTGCTGGCGATGTCGGTGACCGAGGCCGAGGAGTTCTTCGGCGCCGGCGAGGCACGCACGCCGGCCGCGCACGCGATCCTCGGCAGGCTCGCCGACGTCGGGCTCGGCTACCTGCGGCTCGGCCAGCCGCTCACCACGCTGTCCGGCGGCGAGCGGCAGCGGCTCAAGCTGGCCACCCACATGGCCGACAAGGGCGGCGTCTACGTCCTGGACGAGCCGACCACCGGCCTGCACCTGGCCGACGTCGAGCAGTTGCTGGGCCTGCTCGACCGGCTGGTCGAGTCCGGCAAGTCGGTCATCGTCATCGAGCATCACCAGGCGGTCATGGCGCACGCCGACTGGATCATCGACCTCGGCCCCGGCGCGGGCCACGACGGCGGCCTGGTCGTCTTCGAGGGCACCCCGGCCGACCTCGTCGCCGCCCGCTCCACCCTGACCGGCGAGCACCTGGCGGCCTATGTCGGCGCCTGACCTTGACACCCTCTACGGCTAACCGTTACCTATTGGCTAACCGTTAGGGGGTGTCGGGAGTGCAGGACGCGGTGCTGGCGATGCTCGCCAAGGAGCCGACGCACGGCTACCACCTGCGCGTACGGCTGCGGCAGAGCCTCGGCCCGCTGGGCGACTCGATGAACCCCGGCCAGATCTACGTGACCCTGGCCCGGCTGGAGAAGGCCGGGCTGGTGGTCTGCGAGCGCGCCGACGGCCTGCCCGAGCGTCCTGACCGCAAGGTCTACGCGCTGACCCCGGCCGGGCAGCAGCGGGTGACCGCCTGGCTGGCCGAGGTGGGCTGGCCGAAACCCGACCTGGCGGAGTTCCATCTCAAGCTCGCCGCGGCCGCCGCGGCCCGGCTGGCCGACCCGGTCGAGCTGATCGCCGCCCAGCGCCGCGAGCTGCTGCGCCGCCTGCGCGAGGCCCAGCGGGCCGCGCTGGCCGAGCCGCCCGGCTCGGCCGCGGTGCTGCTGCTGGAAGGCGTCGTGCTGCGGTTGCAGGCGGACCTGCGCTGGCTGGAGGCCTGCGAGCGGGCCTGGTCCAGGGCAGAAGACGAAGTCGAGGACGCATGAGCGCAGTACGGGCCCGCGGCCTGACGAAGACGCACGGCCACGGGCAGAGCCGGGTCTACGCGGTGGACGAGGTCGACCTGGAGGTGCCCCAAGGGCAGATGCTGGCCGTGATGGGGCCGAGCGGCTGCGGCAAGTCCACGCTGCTGCACCTGCTCGGCGGCCTGGAGCGGCCCACCGGCGGCGAGGTGTGGGTGGCCGGGCGGCGCGTCGACACACTGAGCGAGCGCGCCCTGGCCAGGATGCGGCGCCGGTCGGTGGGGTTCATCTTCCAGGCCTTCCACCTGGTCGAGGAGCTGTCGGCGGCCGAGAACGTGGAGCTGCCCGCGCTGCTGGCCGGGCGTTCGCGCCGGCAGGCCAGGCGGCGCGCGGACCAGCTGCTGGACCGGGTCGGGCTGGCCGACCGGGCCGGGCATCTGCCGTCGCAGCTGTCCGGCGGGCAGCGCCAGCGGGTCGCCATCGCCCGCGCGCTGGCCAACGACCCGCTGGTCGTCCTGGCCGACGAGCCGACCGGCAACCTCGACAGCGCCGCGACACTCGACGTGCTGCGGATCTTCGAGGAGCTGCGCGCCGCCGGGCAGACCCTCGTGATCGTCACCCACGACGAGCGGGTGGCCGCCACGGCGGACCGGCTGATCTCGATGCGCGACGGCATGTTCGTCGACGACACCCTGATGGCCGGCGCCCACCCGCGCGGGCTCGGCGCGCTGTTCGGGCTGGAGGGCTGAGGCGTCATGGGCTCCCTCGTGCTCGTCGTCCGCCTGGTGCTGGCCGACGTGCGGCGGCACCGGGCCCAGGCCGTGATGCTGCTGCTCGCGGTGAGCGTGGCCACCGCCACCATGGCGCTCGGCCTGTCACTGGGCGGCGTGAGCGACAGGCTGTACGAGCAGACCCGCGCCGCCACCGCCGGGCCCGACGTGGTGGCGCTGTCCGGCGAGTCGGGCCGCGCCGTGACCTCGTCCCTGGCCGCGCTGGCCAAGGCGCCGGAGGTCGTCGCGCACCACGGCCCCTACCGCATCGTCTACGCCCTGCTCGGCACGCGCGGCTCCACGCGGTCCCCGGTGGTGGTGCACGGCTTCGCCGAGAA
Source organism: Nonomuraea antri (assembly GCF_013283785.1). Lineage (GTDB taxonomy): Bacteria > Actinomycetota > Actinomycetes > Streptosporangiales > Streptosporangiaceae > Nonomuraea > Nonomuraea antri. The sequence continues at coordinate 34,918 of NZ_JABCPZ010000048.1, read as the reverse complement.
ACCCGGCCCGGTCAACCGGCCGCTGGTGACCTCGGGCGACTGGGTGCGCTCCGGCGGCACGGTGCTCGAACGCGGCTTCGCCACCGCGCTCGGCGTCGGCGTCGGGGATCGGGTCACCATCGCCGGACGCTCGTATCCCGTCGTCGGGATCGCCGTCACCGCGGCCACCTCCATCTACCCCTGGGCGGCGCAGATCGGTCCCGGCGGCGGCCCCGTCGACTACACCGGCCTGGCCTGGATGACCAGGTCTGACGCCAGGGAGCTGGCGGCGTCCGCCGAGCTGCCGGTGACCCTGGCGATGGACCTCAAGCTGCGCGACCCCGCCGCCGCCGAGACCTTCCACGAGGCGCACCGCGACCCCGGCGTCCGCGTCACCTTCCACTCCTGGCAGCGCAATGCCCAGCAGGACCTGGTCATACTCAGGAGCAGCCGGCCGATCCTGATCATCGGCAGCTGGCTGCTCGGCTTCCTGGCCATCAGCGGGGTGGCGGCGTTGGCGGCCGGCCGCGCCGTCGAGCAGACGCGCCGGGCCGGGCTGCTCAAGGCCGTCGGCGCCACGCCGGGCCTGATCGCCACCGTGCTGCTCACCGAGTATCTGGTCCTGGCGCTGGCCGGCGACGCGATCGGGCTGGCCGTCGCCCGCCTGGCCCTGCCCGCCATCGCCAGCCCCACCGCCAGCAGGGTCGGCGAGGCCGAGCTGACCGGGGCCGCCGTCGTCGCGGCGACCGTGCTCGCCGTGGCGGTGGCGGTGCTGTCCACGCTGCGCCCCACCGTGCGCGCCATGCGCACGGCGACGGTCACGGCGCTGGCGGCCACCGCGCACCAGCCGCGTCACCGGCCCGGGCTCACCGCGCTGTCCGCGCTGCTGCCCACGCCGCTGCTGCTCGGGCTGCGGCTGACCGCCCGCCGCCCCGGCCGCGCCGTGCTGCAGGCGTGCGCCACCGCGACCACCGTGATCGCGATGGTCGGCCTGCTGTCACTGCACGCCGGACCGGTACGCGGCTACGGCCCGGCCCTCTCGCCCGCCCTGCCCCACCTGCGCGCCGAGCACGAGCACAAGCTGATGCTGGCCGTCACCGCCCTGCTGATCGCGCTGGCCGTCGTGAACACCCTCACCTTCACCTGGACCACCGCCATGGAGGCCCGGGCGAACATGGCCATCGCGCGCACGCTCGGCGCCACCCCCGGGCAGGTCTCCGCCGGCCTGGCGGCCGCCCAGCTCCTGCCCAGCCTGGCCGGCGGCCTCCTCGGCGTTCCTCTGGGCGTCGGCCTGTTCGCGCTCACCTCGCCGCGCAACTGGACCGCGCCGCCCGCCGCCTGGACGCTGGCCGCCGTGCTCGCGATCCTGGTGGTGACGGCGGCGTTCACCGCGCTGCCCGCCCGCCTGGCGGCCCGGCGGTCGGTGGCGCGGACCCTCAGCGCGGAAACGGCCTGACCTCCTCATACCCACTTATTTGTGGGTACTTGCCGGGTCACCGCCGGACGGCGGAAGCTTGGTCGTGGCGGTCGGAGTGACCGCCACGACCGTCGAGGAGGCGAGGGTGAGGTGTTCATGAGGCCACCGGATGTGACTCGGCCAGCAGCTCCAACCGGCGGTGCCCCCAGTCCGACAGGGGCGCCAGCGCCTCGGACAACTCACGGCCGAACGGCGTCAGCGAATACTCCGTCTTCGGCGGGCGCTCGTCGAACACCTCGCGGTGGACCAGTCCGTCGCCCTCCATCTCACGCAACGCCTGAGTCAGCACCTTCTCGCTGAGCCCGGGCAACCCCCGGCGCAGCTCACCGGGCCGGCGCGGCCCGGACTCCAGCATCCAGAGCAGCGCGGTCTTCCACTTGCCGTCGATCACCGCGATCGCGGCGGTCACTCCGCACACGTTCGGGTCCTGGGCGCGGCTGCGCGTCATCGTCAATCCCATCCTTACCGAGGAGTCGAGTCATGCCCTCGTACAACCAACAGTCTGCCGTCACCGTGCTCGGCCTGGGCCCGATGGGTCGCGCCCTGGCCGGCGCCTTCCTGGACGCGGGACTGCGGGTCACCGTCTGGAACCGTACGCCCGGCAGGGACAAGGAGCTGGTCGCGCGGGGTGCGGTCAGCGCGCTGACGGCCGCGGAGGCGGTCGCCGCGAGCCCGCTGAGCGTGCTCTGCGTGGTCAACTACGACGCCGCCGACACCATCGTGCGGCCCGACGCGGTGGCCGCCGCGCTCAAGGGCCGCACGCTGGTGAACCTGACCGCCGACACCCCGGGACGCGCCAGGGACACCGCCGCCTGGGCCGCCGAGCACGGCATCGGCTACCTGGACGGCGCGATCATGACGCCGACCCCCACCATCGGCACCCCGCACGCGGTGTTCCTGCACAGCGGCCCCGAGGACCTCTACCGGGAGCACAGCGCCGTGCTCGACGCGCTCGGCGGCACCCACACCCACCTCGGCCCCGACATCGGCCGGGCCGCCTCGTACGACATCGCCCTGCTCGACCTGTTCTGGACGTCGATGGCCGGCTACGCCCACGCCCTGGCCGTGGCCCGGGCCGAAGGCATCACGGCGGGCGAGCTGGCGCCGTTCGCCAAGGGCATCGCCGCCATCCTGCCGGCCATCATCGACGAGTCCGTCGCGGACGTCGACCAGCGGATCTTCTCCGGCGACGGCAACCCGCTCAGCTCGGCGGTGTCGTCCATGTCGCACATCGTCGACGCGGCGGAGGAGCACGGCATCGACTCGGGCGTGATGCGGGCGGCCGAGGGGCTGGGCCGGCGCGCGATGGGGCGCGGGTTCGGCGCGTCCTCGTTCCTGCGCATCATCGACATTCTCGACCCGGCCCGCGCCGATTCCTGACGCGGACCTCACCTTCGAGGGTGCTCCGTTGCCGGGCCACGCGGTCGGCGGCGTCGGGTCGACGCCGCCTGGCCGGAGATCGGGAACGGCGGTCGCCGGCGGGTGGTAGCGTCGGCGCATGCGCCCGGAAGAGCTGGCCGATCTGGCCCACCTGCGCAGAGCCCGTGACCTGATCGACCGCGCCTACGCCGAGCCGCTCGACGTGCCGGCGATGGCCCAGCACGCGCTCATGTCCCCGGCGCACTTCTCGCGCAGGTTCCGCGCCGCCTACGGCGAGACGCCGTACAGCTATCTCATGACCCGCAGGATCGAGCGGGCGATGGCACTGCTGCGCGCGGGGATGAGCGTGACCGGCGCGTGCATGGCCGTCGGCTGCACCTCGCTCGGCTCGTTCAGCTCGCGCTTCACCGAGCTGGTGGGCGAGACGCCGAGCGCCTACCGGGCGCGTGCGCACCCGGCGGTGACGGCGATGCCCACCTGCGTGGCCAAGGCACGCACCCGGCCGACCAGGAAGGCCGCGGCCACGTCATCGAGCAGGATCGGAGAAGCGGGCCGGGCCGGCGCCGCCTAACGTTGGCGGCATGGACATCGCACTCAAGTATCACCACATCACCGTCAACGACCTCGACGAATCCCTCTCCTTCTACCGCGACGCGCTCGGCCTCGAGGTGCGCAACGACGTGCCGTCCGGGGAGTTCCGGTGGGTCACCCTGGGCAGCCCGGGGCGTCCCGACCCGGAGTTCGTGCTGTCCGTGCCGCACGCCGGGCGTTCCCAGGCCGACGGCGACGCGCTGCAGGAACTGCTGACCAAGGGCGTCCTGCCGATGATCGTCTTCAGCACCGACGACCTCGACGGGACCTTCGAGCGGATCAGCGCGTCCGGGGCCGAGGTGCTGCAGGAGCCCATCGACCAGCCGTGGGGGCCGCGCGACTGCGCCTTCCGCGACCCGTCGGGCAACATGGTGCGCTTCCAGCAGGCGGCCAAGGCCTAGCGGCGCTCGAACCGGGGGTCAGGCGGGCTCGTCCAGGCGTTCGGCCAGCTGCTCCAGGCCGCCCCTGATGAGCCGGCCGTACCCGTCGTCGCCGAGCGCGTCGACGTGGGCCCGCGCCTGCCGCAGGTGCTCACGGGCGCGGTCGAGGTCGCCCAGCTTGCGGTAGCAATCGCCCAGGTTCAGGTGCAGCGACGGATACAGGCCGGCCACCGAGAGCGGCACCCCGGCCTGGGCCACCCGCTCGTCGGTGACGAACGCGGCGGCGGCGAGCGCCCGCAGGTCCCACTGCAGCTCCTGGTGCACGTCGTCCTGCACGTCGGCCATCGAGTGGGCCAGGACGCAGACATGCAGCGGATCGCCCTGCTCGCCACCGATGTCATCCCAGATCTGGGCGAACAGGTCGCGAGCCGCTTCCGGCCGGCCTTGCTGGTGATGCAGCTCCACCGCCTGGCCGATCCTGGCCATCGTCGGGTCGGGGGTGGTCATCGGCGGCTCCTGGGGGCGTGATCGTGCTGTGTGGGGACAGCCCATCATCCCGGATCGACTGGGGCCGGGTGGCGGGGCCGGGGATTGTCGTGCGGTGCTGCTATACGTTCATCACCCGCATGATCCGCCACCGACAGGAATCGCCCGCATGTCTCTCTCCCCTCTCGCGGAGCGACTGTTCCGTCTGCTCCTCGGCGCCGCGAACGACGCCGGCTTCTGGCCCCACGCGCCCCAGCTGTGCGTCGGGCTGGGCACGCCGGCCGACCACGGCACGGACTCCCCGCGATACGTGATCGACGAGCAGATGCTGCGGCGGCTGGCGGGCCCGGCCCGCGATGATCGCGTTGTGCCTGGACGACGACCGGCCGCCGCACGAGCCGTTCGCCGCGCTGGCGGCGGCCGGCCTGGCCGGCATGGACGCCGAGGTGCGCGCCGGGCTCGCCCGGCACTGGGGTCCGATCGCCGTCGCCGAGGCCGACGTGCTGCTCACCTGGGACGTGACGGGACGCGCGGCGTTCGCCGAGGCGCTCAGGGAACCGCCGGAAACCCACCGCGCGGGCGCGCTCGAATGGCTCGAAGGCCGGCCCGGCTACATCGAGTTCAGCCGGGCGGCGCTGGAGCTGGCCGCGGCCAGGGTCGCCGCCATCCACGCCGGCGAGTTCCCGTTCCAGGCCGACAAGGCGTTCGACGAACGGGAGAAGGCGACCCTGGGCCGCGCCGCCAGGCTGGCCCTGCGTCGGGACGAGCCGTGGCTGCCCGAACTGCTCGACGCGCTGGTGCGCGGCCTCGCGGCCGGGCCGACGCCGGGCAAGACGCTGCCGTCCCAGGGGCTGCTGTTCGAGATCGCCCGCGCGACGGAGGAGCACCCGACGCCGGAGGCGATCTCCGCGCTGCGCGCCGCCCGCAGGATCACCCGCCACGCCGGGGCGGCCAAGCAGCTCGACCGCATGTTCAAGCGCATCGAGCCGGCCCTGGGCAACCGGCTGGAGGTGGCGTTCAGGCTGCCCGACGGGCGGCTGCGCCAGGCGGTCGGCGAGCACACGGCGGTGATCTCGACGACCGACGGCGCGGCCGAGCTGACGTGGTGGCACGGTGACAAGAAGCTGAAATCCGTCCCGGCGGCGGTCAGGCGGGAGCACCCCGAGGAGGTCAAGCGGCTGCGCGAGCTGGCCGAGCAGGCCAGGCAGCGGCAGGCCACCCTGATCAGGGCGCTGGAGGCCGGATACACCGCCGAGCCGGCCCCGCCGTACCGGCAGCTGGCCGGCAACCCGGTCACCGATCGGCTCATCTGGGAGTTCGAGGTCTCCCCCGGCGTGTGGCGCGCCGAGCTGGGGATGAACGTGCCGGACGCGCCGGTGCGGCTGTGGCACCCGGCCCGCGCGTCGACGGCGCAGGTGCGCGAGTGGCGCCAGGTCGTGCAGGACAAGGAGCTGCGCCAGCCGTTCAAGCAGGCCTTCCGCGAGATCTACCCGATCACCCCGGCCGAGGAGGCGAGCGGCGCCCACTCGGGCAGGTTCGCCGACCACCTCCTCGACTACCGCAGGCTGCGCGCGCTGTTCAAGCAGCGCGCCTGGCACTCCGACTTCCTCGGCTCCTGGGACGGCGGCCACGACGGCGACGCCTACCGGGTGCTGGCCGCCGGACGCTGGCGGGTGATGCTGGACCACCACCTCTGGGACGAGCACCACGCGCTCACCGGCCAGGTCGCCTTCCAGCGGGCGGCCGGTGCCGGGTGGCGCACGGCGCCGTTGACCGAGGTGCCCGCGCTGGTGTTCAGCGAGGGCATGCGCGACGTCGACCTGTTCGTGGCCGTCGCCTCGATCGCGACCGACCCCAGGGGCGCCGACCGCGAGCCGGGCCGGCTGCGTGACTACTGGTGGTCCGGCTCGTTCGGGACGCTGCCGCCGTCCGCCGAGGTGCGCCGCGACACGCTGGCACGGCTGATCGGGCGCACGGTCATCGCCGACCGGTGCACGGTCACCGACCGTTTCCTGGTGGTCCGGGGTGATCTGCGCACGTACAAGATTCACTTGGGGTCGGCGAACGTCCTGATGGAACCCAACGACGCCTACCTGTGCATCGTCTCCGGGCGCGACGCCCACGCCGGGCTGTTCCTGCCGTTCGAGCCGGACGGGCTGCTGGCGCTCATCCTCAGCAAGGCGTTCCTGCTGGCCGACGACACCGCCATCACCGACCCCTCCATCACCCGCCAGCTCCAGGCGTGAGCGGCGACTCCTGGCCGGTGATGACGGGCAGCCGTTGCACGTCGTTGCCGATGAACGACGGCTGCCTGCGCAGCTCACCGGCCGGGACGGCCAGGCGCAGGTGCGGGAAACGGGCGAACAGGGCGGGGAGCGCGATGGCCGCCTCCAGCCTGGCCAGCGGCGCGCCGAGGCAGAAGTGGATGCCGTGGCCGAAGGCCAGGTGCGCCCGGTCGTGCCGGTCGATGTCGAAACGTCCGGGGTCGGGGTTGACGGCCGGGTCGCGGCCGTGGGCGCCGAACGCGATGAGGATCAGGTCGCCCTTGGCGATGGTGACCCCGTCGTCGAGCGGGATGTCGGCGGCGGCGTAACGCAGCGGCAGGTGCATCACCGGTGAGTGCTGGCGCAGCGTTTCCTCGATGACGTCCGCCCACCGGTCCGGGTCGCGCCGGACGGCGGCGAGCTGGTCGGGGTGGGTCAGCATCGCGGTGACGGCGTGGTCGATGAGGGAGACGGTGGTCTCGCTGCCGGCGCCGATCATGAGGACGAGGGTGCTGATCAGCTCGTCGGCGGTCAGCGGCTCGGGGTCGATGTCGTGATGTTCGGTGGGGTTGTCGGCGGGGCCGGTGTCGGAGGCGGCGACGAGGCGGCTGGTCATGTCGTCGCCCGGGTCGGCCCGTTTGGTGTCGATGAGCCGGCGCATGGCGGCGATCATGTGCTGCTGCGCCTCGGCCGCCTGCTCCTGCGACAGGCTGGTGTCCAGGACGGCGTCGATGGCGGTCAGCATCGCCGGCCGCTGCTCCCGCGGCACCCCGAACAGGTCGCAGATGACCTGGGTCGGGATGCGGTAGGAGTAGCGGGCGCGCAGATCCACCGGCTGCCCGGGCGGCCCGGCGGCCAGTTCGTCGAGCAGGCCGGTGACGATCGCGGTGATCGCCGGCCGCATGGCCTCGATGCGCCGGGCGGTGAACGCCTTGCCGACCAGGTTCTTGAGCCGCTGGTGATCGGCGCCGTCGGCGGTGAGCATGCTGACGACGTCCACCCAGGCGATCAGCCAGCCGATCGCGTACGGCCGGTAGCCAGGCCAGGACTTGCGGGCGTCCTTCGAGACGTGCGGATGCGTCAGCAGCCGCTTGACGACGTCGCCGCGGCTGACCGACCAGGCGACCAGGTCGCCTGGCAGGCGCACCCGGACCGCCGGTCCCGCGGCACGTAACCGGTCGAGCTGCTCGTACAGGTGGACGCCGGTGCGGTCGAGGGTCACGGGTGAGTGCGGGCTCACGGGCACCTCCGGTGGCGGGGGGTCAACGTCCATCCCACAACCGGCCGGGCGTCATTTCAACGGCGCCCGCGAGATCGCCGTCAGGTGAGGCCGAGGTCGCGGCGGGCGCGGGCGTAACGGCGGCCCGGGGTGAGCGAGGCGGCCGCCCACGGCAGGATCTCCGGCATGCGCTTGCCCGCCTCGGCCAGCAGCCCCTGCGCGCGGCGCAGGTGCCCGCCGAAGTAGAAGGCGGCGCCGAACAGATGGGCGGCGTCCGGCGAACGCGGGTGCGGACGCGGCCGGCCGCGCCAGGCGTCGGCCGCCCGGCTCAGCTCCGCCGACACGACCGAGTCGCCGAAGTACGACTCGAGGACTTCCTGGGTGGGACGCTCGGAGTCGTGGTCCTCGCTCCAGGCGATCTCGAAGTGCGCCAGGGCCGGCATGGCGGAGATCGGATCGCCCGGCGGCGCGACGGCCGCGCTGTCCCTGGCGAAGTCGAGCACCTCCTGGTGCGAGCCGCCCCACTTGGCGCACAGGGTCTGGGCGCGGCTGTAGTGCCCGGCGTACAGGTGCGGGTCGCGGGCGGTCAGCTCCGCCCAGATGCCGTCGAGCTCGTCGCGGCCGGCCTGCATGCCGAGCGCGTGCCACTGCAACCGGTCCCACGGGACGGGGTCGTCGGGGAACTCCTTCGCCGCCTGCCGGAGCGGCTCCTCGGCCTGCGCCAGCACGTCCCAGAAGCTGAGGAACCGCTTCGCCCCGACGTACTTGGCGTAGGAACCGCCGCGAATGGCCCACGCCTGCTTGATGCGCGCGGCGCCGAGCCAGAGGAGCGCGTCGGCGTCGTCCTGCGCCAGCCGCGACAGCGCGCCGGTGTGCCCGGCGGCGGCCGTGGCCAGCAGGTCGACGCGCAGCGCCCGCAGCTCGTTGTCGCCGCGGGCCTGCTTGATCAGTTCCAGCCCGGACGGCAACCGCCCCGCCTTCACCCGCGGCAGAGCCTGGTCGAGAGCGGGATCGTGCCATGCCGCGCCGATGCGCATCCCGGAGGTCTTGTCGAGCAGGTCGGCGGCCATGCTGATCACCCTGATCAATGACATTGGTGATCAATACCGCAGATGCCGGCGGGGCGGCAACACGATTGTTCCCGGCCCATCAGTCCTGGCCCGGGTCCGGGAAGGGCGTCAGGCGGGCTGGGCGGCGGACGTGCGGGCCGCCATCCGGCGTTCGAACCAGATCGAGGTGAACGGCGGCACCGCGCAGGCCAGCCCGAGCACCACGGCGCCCCGGCTCCAGCCGGCCTCGCGCGCCGAGAGCACCACGCCGAGCGCGTACAGCACGAACAGCGCCCCGTGGATCGGCCCGAACACCTTCACGCCGAGCTCGCCGGTCTCGGTCACGTACTTGAAGAACATCCCGACCAGCAGCCCCGCCCAGGAGCACGCCTCGGCCACCGCCACAGCTCGAAACCAGCGCAGCACGCTTTCACCCTTTCCCCGATGGTCCGGCCACACTCTACAGGTTGTAGAGCACGGCGGCGTGCGGCACCGGCCCCTCCTCACGCCGTCCGTCAGCCGGCGCGGAGCATCCGGCGCGGCACCGACGGGGCCAGCCGCATCAGGATCGGCAGCAGGCGCGCCTTGCCCACGTAGATCTCCGCGCGGTTCCTGGCCAGCCCCTGGACGATCTCCGCCGCGGCCTGCTCAGGACTGATCTTCCCGCTGCCGCGTCCGCGCGTCATGTCGGTGTCCACCAGGGGCAGCACGGCCTCGACCGCCTGAATCCGCGCGCCCGACTCCTGGAACTGGTACCGCAGCGCCCGCGTGTACGTCGACAGCGCCGCCTTGGTCGCGCAGTACACCGGGGCGGCCCGCTTGGGCGCGACGGCGAGGCTGGAGCCGATGTTGACCACCGCGGCCCGATCCGCCGCCCGCAGCAGCGGCAGCGCCTCCAGGGTGAGCAGCACCGGAGCGGCCAGATTCGTCTCGATCTCGTCGGACACCGACCGCAGCGTCGCCGGCTCCGGCCCGGCCAGGTGGTCGGTCTCGATCTGCACGGCGGCGTTGTTGACCAGCAGGTCCAGGCCGCCCCACTCCTGCTCGATCGCCGACACCAGGTGGGCGCGGTCGTCCGGGTCGGTGACGTCGCAGCGCACCGTGAGCACGTCCGGGCCGAGCGCGTAGCGGGCGCGGGCCAGCCGGTGGGAGTCGCGCCCGCACAGCGCCACCCGCGAGCAGCCGTGCCGCCGCAGCTCGGCGGCCAGGGCGAGGCCCACGCCGGTGCTGCCGCCGGTGACGAGGGCGCGGTCATAGGGCAGGTTCATGATCGATCTCCGCATGGGTGATGACGGTCCGGTACCGGCCAGGGCTGGTGCCGGACCGCCGGGCGAACTCGCGCGAGAAGTGGGGGCCGTCGGCGTACCCGGCCAGGAAGCCGACCGTCGACAACGGCACTGCGGCGTCGGCGAGCAGCGCCGAGGCCCGCATGACGCGGGCGGTGGCGATCGTCGTGGAGAACGAGCCGCCTTCCTCGCGCAGCCGTCGTTGCAGGGTGCGGGCGGACGTGCCGGTGGCCGCGGCGAGCTCGCCGAGCGTCCATCGCCTGGTGGGGTCGGTGAGGATGCGGCGCAGCACGGCCTCGGTCACCGTGCCGCGCCCGGCGGGGGGTGGTTCCGGTTCGGTGGGCGTCTGGCGGGGCGCTCCCTGGGTCCAGGTCAGGCGGAACCGGTCGACCGGGCCCGGAGGCACGCGAGGGGCAACGAGACGGCCGCCGTCGAGCAACGTGGTCGTGACGGGCGGCATGGCTTTGTGGGCCAGGCTCAGCCGGACGGTCGTGCAGCCCTGCGCCGAGAGCAGGCCCGCCAGCACCCCGGCCACGAGCAGGCTCTCGTGCCTGACAGGCGGCGGACCGGCCGGCGCCGTGTGGTGCACGACGACGCCGTCGGTGGTTCGCGCCGTTTCCGCGCTTCCGGTGGGTTCCGCTGTCTGCGTGGTGATGATTGTGCGGTGCCGGGAGTGCACGTAGCGTTCCAGCCGCCGCCACCTGGCCAGGCACTCGCCAGGGGTGGGCGCGGACGCCAGTGCGTGGCCCAGCGCGTCGAACGGCCCGCCGATGGCCGCCTGCCCGGCAAGCACCAGCTCACCCTCGCCGTACGCCTCGGCGACGGCGGCGAGCAGCCGCCGCTTGGCGCTCAGCGACACCCGCGTCCCGTCGCGGCCCGCCACTCCCCCGCCCCCATCCAGGACGGACGCCTCGAACGGCAGCGGCAGCCCGCGACGCCGCAGCGACGCCGCGACCAGCGACACCATCGCCGCCGCCGAGTATCCCTCGTCCATCCCCGCTCACCTCCGCCTCGAGCGTAGAGACCGGCACCGGACGATGTCGTGAACGATCGCGCCATTCCCGCCGACGTCACGAAGCCGAGACGCGGCGGGCGATCTCGGCCTGATGGCGTGCCTGCTCATCCGCCGCGTACGACCTCATCCTCCGCGTACGACCGGAGACCCCCGGACAGCCACCGGCCCGGCGCCTGCCGCGGACGCCGGGCCGGTGGGACCTGTGCGGATACGTCAGGCGTCGACCTCGCAGGAGTTCTCCGCCTCGGCGTCGCAGACGTCGGTGCCCGCCCCGCCGAAGACCTGGTCGAAGCCGCCGTCGTTGCCCAGCAGGATGTCGCTGCCGCCGTTGCCCTCGATCAGGTCGTTGTCCCCGTCGCCGCTGACGAAGTCCCGGACGGAACCGCCCTCGAAGACGTCACCGCCGGGACCGAGGAACACCCTGGACGTCAGCGCGGTGTTGTTGATCACCGTGTCGGCGCCGCCTTGCGAGTTCACCAGGATGTTGGTGATCCCCGTGCTGTTGCACTTGACGGTCCTGACGTCCACGTTGGTGCAGGTGAAGCTGCCCGCCTTGATGGTGTCGTTGAAGTTGCGCACCACCAGGGCGCCGTTCTCCACGTTGATGGTGATGTGATCACCGACGTTGCCGGCGTTGACGGACAACTTGCCGCCGGTCGCCGTCACGTTGGTGAGTGCCTGCGCCGGCGTGGCGCTGAACGCCGCCGCCGAGATGGCCAGCAGCACCCCCGTGGCGAGGGCGCGGAAGCTGGTCCTGCGCGCAATGCTGAGATTCACGTGTCTCCCCGTTTGTCTTGGGCCCCCCGGCTCCGGGGAATTACATCCCGCCCTGCCGCAGGAGGAACACGTCCAAATACGCGCTGGTTCGCGGTCGATGTCGGTGGACAGGATTTCGTCCGGGACAGCGGTCAGCGAGCCTTCCAGTCGGCGGCGGTGAGCCGGTACAGCACGTGCCTGCGCAGCCGGTGGCCGGGCGGCAGCACGGGATGGTCGAAGTCGCCGGCCGCGTCGTGGGTCATGCCGAGGCGTCGCATGACGGCGCTGGAGCGGGTGTTGACCGTGGCCGTGAACGAGACCACCTCGTCCAGGCCGAGCCGGTCGAAGGCGAAGGCGAGCGCCGCCGTGGCCGCCTCCGTCGCGTAGCCGTGGCCCCAGGCCGACCGGCTCAGCCGCCAGGCGATCTCCGTCGCCGGGAGGAAGGGCGCGTCGAAGGTGGGCCGGTGCAGGCCGGTGAAGCCGATGAACTCGCCGGTGTCCAGCCGTTCCAGCGCCCAGCGTCCCCAGCCCTGGCGGGTGATCAGGCCGTCGCTGGCGTCGGCGAACGCGTCGCTCTGCGCGCGGGTGAGCGTGGCGGGGAAGTGCGCCATGACCTCGGGGTCGGCGTTGAGCGCCGCGAACGGCTCGCGGTCGGCGGGCCGCCAGGGCCGCAGCAGGAGCCGGTCGGTACGCAGGGTGCTGTCGATCACCGGCGCCATCCTATGCCGCGCACGTCCGCCCGGTTCCTTGCCACCGTGCGCCGACCGTCTCCGCGACTGCAGATTTCCTGCAGCCGTTCCGCACACCTCACCTGTGATCTTTGACGTGGACGTGCGCGTGTCCTGCCCCACTCGTCGGGCTCGGAAGCAACAGGAGGATCGCATGATGGCCGAACATCGAGGAAGATCCATACGACACAGGCTCCGCGCGCTCGCCGCCGGGGCTCTTGTCTGCATGCTCGTCGTGACCGGCGTCGCCTGGGCCGCCTACACCGACAACATGGTCCCCACCGCCAATTACAGCCGCGCCTGCGCCGAGGGCAGCGCGAACGGCGGCGTGGTCTGCCGGACGGACAACGCCGCCGTCTACTACTACATGGACAGCGGCAACCTCGACGGCTACGACAACGCGCTCGAAGCGGTCGACAAGGACATCGTCAGGAACATGCTGGCCAGCCAGTACGCGCCCACCGACCTGACGATCCACTACGACTCGACGCCCGTCTGGACGGGCAGCGCCGAGACGGACATCTACTACGAGGAGTATCCCGTGCCCGGCGACTACATAGGCATGAACTGGTGCAACGACTCCAGTCCGGCCCCGAGGCACGTCTGTGACCAGCAGTACATACGCATCGAAGGCGGCGGCACCTACAGCCTCGGGGTCAGCTGTCACGAGACCGGGCACGCCGTCGGGCTCACCCACGGCGACATCGCCTCTCCTCGCCGCGCACGGAATGACCCCCAGCTCGGGTGCCTGCAGGACCCGGTGGGCCGATCGGTCACCCTCGGCAGCAACAACAGAGAGCACATCAACGCCACCTACTGAGCCGGAAAGGACCACCCGTGAAACGCACCGCCTTCCTCGCCGCGCTCGGCGCCGTCGCCATGGCCGTCACCGCCTGCGCCGGCACCTCCTCGGCGCGTGAAGATCTCATCATCGCCCACGGCAGCGACCGCAGGCCCAACCAGACCGCCTCCGACTGGGTCACCTACGCCGACCACGTCGTCGCCGTCACTCCCACCGCCGCCACCGAGCTCGACCCCGGACGCGCCGCCCGCGAACGCGGCGAAGGGCTCATCCTGCGCCGGCTGGAATTGCGCGTCGACAATGTCCTGTGGTCACGCCCCGGCGTCGCCCAGCCCGCACCCCGGAGCTTCCCCTGGCTCGCCCACGGCTGGCAGTTCACCGAAGGTGACCTCGCCCACCGGAGCAAGATGGCCGGCGAGGGCGCCCCTCGCATGGAGCTGGGCCACAGCTACATCATGGCCATCGCCTGGGAGCCCGAACGCTGCTCTCCCGGCGACCACGTCCCCGCCCAGTGGCGCGGGCTCGGCGCCGACTCTACCCTCCCCTACGACGCCGGCGTCATCGGCAACGGCGAGACGGAAGGCCGCGTGCAGAGCGCCGCGGAGGCGCTCGCCGCCGCCGTCCCCGACGGCCTCGCCCCCAGCCTCGAGGACCAGATGACAGGCCGGGACGCGAACGCGCTCACCACAGCGCTGACCACGGCCCAGCCGGCCGTGAAACAGGAGTTCGGCCCGGCGGCCACGAGCCTCACCGCCTGCTCGTGAGTCCCAGGCCCGCTCCTCGGGCGCAGCAGCGGCGAGCCGCCGGAACGGCCGGGCCGCGCGCTTGATCCACCGCGCGAGGGTGTGGCGGTACGGCCGCCTCGCCCTCGCGCCCCGCCGATCCTCGGCCGCGCCGGTGCCGGCTCAGAAGGTGGCGATCGGGTTGACCGGGCTGCCCGACGTGCCGGCGAAGCGGACCGGCGCGACCGCGAGCTGGAAGTCCCACTGGCCGAGCTCGGCGGCCGTCGCCGCGCACGCCTCCAGGTCGCAGTTGTCGAGCATCCACAGCCCCATCGCGACCAGGCTCACGGCGTGAACCGGCATCAGCACGGCGTCGTACCCCGACGGCTGGACGTCCTGCGGGGTGTCGGCGCCGATCAGCGCGACCTCGCGTTCGTGCAGCCACGGCAGGCAGGACGCGTGCCACCCGGCCTGCGTGTGGCCGCCGGACGGGCCGCGCTCGTGCCGGACGCGGCCGTGGCCGGTCCGCAGGAGCACCGCGTCGCCGGACCGCACCCGCACCCCCTGGCGGCGCTCGGCCTCCTCCAGGTCGTCGGGGAACACGCCCTCCCCCGGTTCCAGCCACGGCACCCCGCGCGCGCTCGCGACGTCCAGCAGGACGCCGCGCGTGACGATCCCGTTCGCCGCCGCCGTGACGGCGCCCCACGCCGATCCCGTCGCGGCGTCGACCAGCGTGTGCGACCGCCCGTTGTACATCGTGCCGTCCCAGAAGATGTGGCACGGCGAGTCGATGTGGGTGAGGCTGTTGCCGTGGAAAGTGAGGCCGAGGCGCTCGGTGGAGAAGCCCCAGCGGCGGTCGTGGCGGAATCCGGGCGCCGGCATGTTCTCGGCGCCGGGCATGTCGGCGGCGCACGGGCAACTCGTCGTCGACCGCTCCATGTCGCCGGGGACGGCGACCTCCCACGCGCACGACACGCTCCTGCCGTGGCGCACGGCCCGCGCCGCCGCCAGCCGGACGTCGTCAGTGACGAGGTTCAACGTGCCGAGCTCGTCGTCGTCGCCCCACCGGCCCCAGTTCGACAGCGTGTCGAAGTAGCCGAGCACGTCGTCCTGCGTGGGCATCGGCCGCTCTGCCGTCATGTCGGCATCGACTCCTCCGGTCATGTGGTTCGAGGCACCGCAGGCAGGCTATCCCGCGCACTCCTCGGCACACCGGCATTCGCGATCGACGGGATCGGCGGCAGGGCATGCTGGTGACGATGGCGAGCGCGGCGAAACGGGCCGGGCGCGCGAACGAGGACTTCACCGGCGCCGTCCCCGCGGCCGCGGTGCTGCTCGACGGCGCCGGCATCCCTGGCGCGGAAGCGGTCTGCCGGCACGGCGTGGCCTGGTACGCCACCCGACTCGGCGGCGTCCTTCTCGGGCTGCTGGCCGGTGTGCCGGACCGCGGCCTGCCCGAACTGCTCGCCACGGCCATCGAGCGGGTGACGGACGATCACCGCGACACCTGCGATGTCGCCGACCCGATCAGCCCGTCGGCGACCGTGGCCATGCTGCGGCTGTTCGGCGGCTTCGCCGAGTATCTGGTGCTCGGCGACACGGTCGTCGTGCTCGGCGGAGCCGGTGACACGCCGCTGGTCGTCGCCGACCCCCGTGAGGTGATCATCAGCCGGTCGTACCTGCCCGCGCTCGAGGCCGCCGTCCAGGGTGGCGACGAGTATCGCCGGGTCCTGGCCGACCTGCGCGCCCACCGTAACCGGCCGGGCGGCTTCTGGCTGGCCAAGGACGACCCGCGGGCGGCGGACGAGGCGATCACCGGCCGCCGTCCGATCTCCGGCCTGGCCGGCGCCGCCCTGCTCAGCAACGGGGCAGGCCGGGTCGTGGACCGGTTCGGGCTGCTCGACTGGCCGGGGGTCATGGCCGTCCTGGCGTCGAGCGGTCCCGCCGAGATCATCGAGCGGGTCCGGCAGGCGGAGGCGCGCCACGCGGTGGCGGCCGACGACGCGACCATCACCTACTGCACCGGCCTCGGCCCGGCCTGACCGCACGACGGCGACGCCCGAGATCCTGGCCAAGGGCATTCCGCTGGGTCCGGTCAGCCGAGCAGTGACTCCAGCAGGCCGCCCACGACGGGCAGGCGGCGTCCGGTGCGTTCCTCGTAACGGTCGGCGGTGTGGGCGAGCGCGGAACCCGCGTTGATCCCGAGCCAGCGCAGCGGCTCGGGCGGCCAGTGCCGTGGCCGCGCGCCGACCCAGCACAGGCGGGTCTCCGGCCCGTCGATCCCGGCGATGAGCTGGGCCAGCGTGCGACCGGCCAGGTTGGTGAGCGCGACCCCGTCGCCGCCGTAGCCGCCGGCCCAGGCCAGGCCCTCGTCCCGGTCGAAGCCGACGTACGGGGTGAAGTCGAAGGTGGCCGCCAGCGGCCCGCCCCACCGGTGGGTGATCAGCGGCCCGCCCCACCGGTGGGTGATCAGCGGCCCGGGCAGGCCGGGGAAGAGGGTCAGCAGCGTCTCGGTCAGCCGCCGCCAGACGGCCGGGGCCTGCTCGCGGGCGGGCGAGACCCTGGACCGCCACGGGTAGCCGACGCCGCGCCCGCCGAGCGCGATGCGGTCGTCGGCGGTGCGCTGCAGGTAGGTGAAGTGCGCGCACAGGTCGGCGACCGCCGCGCGGTCGCGCCAGCCCGCCTGCCGCCAGAACGACTCGGGCAGCGGCGCGGTCGCGATCATGTACGAGTAGAACGGCGCCAGCGCCCGGCCCGCCCCCGGCAGCGACGCGGTGAACCCCTCGGTGGCCCGGACCACCACCCCGGCCCGGACGTCGCCCCGCCCGGTGCGCACCAGGCCGGGCAGGATGCGCTCCACCCGGGTGCGTTCGCGCAGCACGGCGCCGTGCCGTTCGGCGGCCTCGGCCAGGCCCCGGGCCAGCCGCGCCGGATCGAGCACCGCGCAGTGCGGGCTGTAGGCGGAGCCGAGGACACCGGCGGCGTCCAGGTGCTCGGCGGTGCGCGCGGCGTCGAGCAGCCGGAAGTGATCGTCGCCGAACCCGAAACGCTCCCGCACCGCCTTGGCGCGGCGCAGCCGGTCGAGCTGGGCCGGGGTGCGGGCGAGCACCCGGACGCCGCCCCTGCTCAGGCCGCAGTCGATGCCTTCTTCCCGCGTCACGCGCGCCACCTCGTCGAGCGTGTCGACGGCGGCGAGCTGCAGATCGACGGCGGCCTGCCGGCCGTGCCTGCGGGCGAGGCCGGTGAGCCCGGACGGCAGCTCGGCCGAGCACCAGCCGCCGTTCCTGCCGGACGCGCCGAACCCGGCGGTCTCGGCCTCCAGGACGATCACGGACCGCCCGGGGTCGAGCTTGCGCAGGTAGTAGGCCGTCCACAGGCCGGTGAACCCGGCTCCGACGATGACGACGTCCGCCTCCGCGGGCCCGTCGAGCGCGTGACGTGGCTCGATCGCGGGCAGCCCGTCGAGCCACAGCCCCGGCATCCTCTTTTGCATGACGGTCATTATGATAATGCCCGTCATGGAAAATCAAGGACGGGTGAGGCCGATGACCCAGCAGGAGAGAGCCAAGCGCCCGGTGGGCCGGCCGGCCCAGCCGGGCAGGCGGGCCGAGATCCTCGACGCCGCGGTCAAGGTCGTGGCCGAACGCGGCCTCGACACGCTCACCCTGGGCCAGCTCGCGCAGGCGCTCGGCTTCAGCACCTACACGCTGACCTACCACTTCGGCTCGAAGGACCAGCTGCTCGCGGCCGTGGTCGAGCACGTGGAGACCACGTTGCGGGCGGAGCTCGCCGCGCTGGCTGGCGAGCCCGGGCAGAGCCTGCCCGACCTGCTGCGCCGCTACCTGGCCGCGCTCGGCGAGCCCGAGGCCCGCTCCTACCTGCGGCTGTGGCTGGAGCTGACCGTGCTGGCCGGCCGCCATCCCGACCGGTTCCCCGGCTTCTACGAGCGGGCCGTCGACGGCTGGCGGGCGCTGGCCGCCGGTGTCCTGCGCGAGCGTACGGGCTCGGAGGCGCTGGCCACGCTGCTGGTGGCCACGGTGACGGGGCTGGAGATCGAATACCTGCTGAACCCCGACAGATCACGCCTCGACCAGGCGGTCGACCTGCTCATCGACCTGCTGAGCGCGCTGGAGTCGTCCAGGATTGACCTCAAGCGCGGTTGAGTTCCTAGCGTTGCCGGTGAGGAAAGGAGCTCGACGATGACGACACTTGTCACGGGCGCCACCGGGAACACCGGGCGTCATGTGGTCGCGGAACTGGTGCGGCGCGGGGAGCGCGTCAGGGCGCTGACCCGCGATCCGATCGCGGCGGCGCGGCGGCTGCCGTCCGGGGTGGAGCTGGTGAGCGGCACGCACAACGAGCCGGACACGCTGGGCGCCGCGCTCGACGGCGTCGACCGCCTGCACGTCACGGTGACCTCAGGGCTGGCCGAGGTCGGCCCCGACCTGGTGAAACGGGCGGTGGACGCGGGCGTGCGGCGCATCACGGTGGTGTGGGGCGGCGCGGTGGGCCCGGTCGAGCAGGCCGTGGCGGCCTCCGGCGTGGAGTGGACCAGGCTGGAGCCGCAGGAGTTCATGTCGAACACGCTGACCTGGGCCGGCACGATCGTGGCCGAGGGGGTGGTGCGCGAGCCGTACGACTTCCCCAGCGCGCTGGTGCACGAGGCCGACATCGGCGCCGTGGCGGCCGTCGCGCTGCTCGACGACGGGCACTCCGGGCAGGTCTACAACCTGACCGGGCCCGCGCCGCTGACCCCGAGCGAGCGGATCGCGATCCTGTCCGAGGTGGCCGGCCGCGACATCGTCCTCGAGCGGATCACGCACGAGCAGGCCGTCGAACGGCTGATGTCCACCGGGGTGTCGCGGGCGGACGCCGACTACGTCATCGGCTGGTACGCCGCGCCCACGGCCGACTCCACCACCGTGGACCCGACCGTCGAACGGGTGCTCGGCCGCCCGGCGCGCACGTTCGAGCAGTGGGCCGCCGAACACGCGGCGCGGTTCAGGCCCGCGTAGCGCCCGTCGACGCCGAGCCCCGTGGACCGGTTCGAGATCGGCGCAGGACCTCCATGCACAGCAGGCCGTACATACGACAGTAGTCGAGCTCGGATGGCGGCCTGAGTTAAAGATGAGTTCAGCAAATCCGGTTAGCTTCTCTTAAACCCTCGTCCAGCATGCTGCGGGGCATGGCGAACATGAAGATTGCCCTGAAGGGAGCAGCCCTCCTGGCTGCCTCACTGGTGCTCGTCTCATGCGGCGACGGCCCCGGGGCGCGGGGAAACTCCGGTGATCAGGCGAAGTACGCGGCGTGCCTGCGGGATCAGGGTCTCACCGTCACGGAGCGGAGCGACGGGCTGGACATCAAGGCGGACTCCCCGGAGAAGAGCAACGCGGCCAAGTCGGCCTGCAAGCAGTACGCCCCGGCCGGTGAGGAGATGTCGCCCGAGGACAAGAAGCAGGCGATGGACACCGCGCTCAAGTACGTCGCGTGCATGCGCGAGGCGGGAGTCGACATGCCGGACCCGAAGCAGGATCCCGACGGCGGTGTCGCCGTGAAGCTGCCGGACGGGATGACCGAGGACACGCCGGTGGTTCAGCAGGCGCAGCAGGCGTGCAAGGAGCAGGCTCCCGGGAACTCCGAGTGAGGCGCACGGCGGTGCTGCTGAGCGGCGCGGCGGTGATCGGAAGCGGGGCCGTGGTCGGGTTCATGAACCTCCCCGGTCGTACGGCGGCGCCGGCGACGAGCCCCGACGGTGCGCAGGCGACGTCCGTGCCGATCACCCGGTCCGACATGGTGGACACCAAACAGGTCAGCGGCACCCTCGGGTACGCCGGCCGCCGCATCCAGCCGAACCGCGCCGGCGGGGTGGTCACGGCCACCCGCGCCGAGGGGACGGTGGTGCGCCGGGGCGGCCGGCTGTACGAGGTGGCGGGCGAACCGGTGTTCCTGATGTACGGCGCCGTCCCGATGTATCGGCGCCTTGGTGTCGGCGCCACCGGCCCGGATGTCCGGCAGCTGGAGCAGAACCTGGTCAAGCTGGGATACAAGCCCGGCACGGTCGACAAGACCTTCACCGCGGTGACCGCACGGGCGGTGTGGGCCTGGCAGCGCGACAAGGGGTTGGTGGCGACGGGCAGGGCGGAGGTGAGCCAAGTGCTCTTCTCGAGGGGCGCGCTTCGGATCGCGGAGAACACCAAGCAGGCGGGGGATGCCGCTGAAGGTTCGGTGGTGACGACGACCAGGACCGAACGGGCTGTCACCATCGAACTGGAGACCTCCAACCTGCGATTCGCTCGAAAGGGCGCCAGGGTGAGGGTGCAACTGCCGGACGGCAGCAAGATCGCCGGAACGATCTCCTCCGTCGGGACCGTCGCACGGCCCGGGAACGATGCGGACAGTCCGGCGACGATCGAGGTCATCGTCAAGGTCGGCGGCGAACTGGGCAGGCTGGATCAGGCGCCGGTCACGGTCGAGCTGCGAACCGGGCGCCGCGAGGACGTGCTGTCGGTGCCGGTCGAGGCACTGATCGCGCGAGAAGGCGGCCAGTACGGTGTGCGGGTGGTGCAGGGCGGAACCCGGCGGGTGGTGCCGGTCGAGACGGGCCTGTTCATCGGGAGCCGCGTCGAGATCTCTGGTGCCGGCGTGTCGGAGGGCGTGAGAGTCGAGGTTCCCAAGCCATGACCGCCGTCGTCGAGCTGAGCAAGGTGACCAAGGAGTTTCCCGGTGGCGTCCTGGCGCTGCGAGGAGTGGATCTGCGCGTGGACACCGGAGAACTGGTCGCCATGGTCGGCCCTTCCGGGTCGGGCAAATCGACCCTGCTCAACATGATCGGCACCTTGGACCGGCCGACGCGGGGCCAGGTGCGCATCGCCGGCTACGACGTGGCGCAGCTGAGCGATCACGAGCTGTCCGCGCTGCGCGCCCAGCACATCGGGTTCGTCTTCCAGCAGTTCCACCTCGCGGACGGAGTCTCCGCTCTCGACAACGTCGCTGACGGTTTGCTGTATGCCGGGGTGGCGCGGCGTGAACGCCGGCGGCGGGCGGGTGCGGCATTGGAGCGTGTCGGCCTGGCGGGTCGGCTGGAGCACCGATCGAATCAGATGTCGGGCGGGGAGCGGCAGCGGGTCGCCGTGGCCCGCGCCGTGGTCGGGGAGCCGTCGCTGGTGCTGGCCGATGAGCCGACCGGCAACCTTGACACCGCATCGGGGGCGGAGGTTCTCGCGACGTTGCGGAATCTGAACGCCGCCGGCGCCACCGTGGTGATCATCACGCACGACCTGGAGGTCGCGGCCGCCGCGCCACGCCGGATCCACATCCGTGACGGCCTGGTCGTCACGGATGAGTCCGGCGAGACGGGAGCTCTCCGATGACGGATCGGATCGGCGGAGCACGGCTGACCCCGGCCCGGATGAACCTGGAGGACGTGGCGCGGGTGGGTGTGGCGGGGCTGCGCGCCCGGCCCACGCGGGCCGTGCTGTCGGCGTTGGGGATCGCCATCGGCATCGCGACCATGGTGGCGGTGCTGGGCATCTCCTCCTCCAGCCAGGCTCGCGTCATGGAGACCCTGGACGAGCTGGGGACGAACATGTTGACCGTCGCCCCCGGCAAGCAGTTCTCCGGGAAGAAGGCCAGGCTGCCGAAGAACGCGGGCCGGATGATCCGGGGCGTGGAGCATGTCGCCATGACCGGTCAGACCGGTGACACCGGCGAGGCCGTCTACCGCAACGATCGCATCCCTTCGACGCGCACCGGTGGCCTTCAGGTCCGCGCCACGTCCCTGGATCTGCTGGAGGTCCTGCGGACCCCTGTCCGCAGCGGAAGGTGGCACGATGCGGCCACCGCGGCACAACGCTCCGTGGTGCTGGGATCCACGGCCGCCACACGGCTCGCCGCCACCGCGGGAGACCCGGTGTGGATCAACGGCCAGTGGTGGACGGTGATCGGGGTCCTGGCCGAATCGCCACTGGCGGCGGACGTCGACGTGGCCGCGCTGGTCGGCTTCGCCGCGGCGGATGCCTTCCTCGGTTTCGATGGACACCCGACCCTGGTCTACACGAAGATCGCTGAGGAGAAGGTCACGGAGGTCAGGGCGTTGCTGAATCACGCGGCGAACCCGGAGCATCCGGAAGAGGTCACGGTCAGCCGCCCCTCCGACGCTCTGGAGGCGAGGGCCGCGGTGGCGGGGGCGTTCACCAGCCTGTTGCTCGGTGTCGGCGGCGTGGCCCTGCTGGTGGGCGGGGTCGGCATCGCCAACACGATGATCATCTCGGTACTGGAGCGGCGTC
This sequence comes from Nonomuraea antri, assembly GCF_013283785.1. Taxonomy (GTDB): domain Bacteria; phylum Actinomycetota; class Actinomycetes; order Streptosporangiales; family Streptosporangiaceae; genus Nonomuraea; species Nonomuraea antri. Next base: position 12,499 of record NZ_JABCPZ010000048.1, on the reverse strand, counting down.
GTGAGATCGGCCTGCGTCGCGCGCTCGGGGCCACCACCGCCCAGGTACGCATCCAGTTTCTCGCCGAATCCCTGATTCTGGCCGGGGCGGGCGGGCTCACCGGCTCGCTGCTGGGAGTGGCCGGCACCATCGGGTTCGCGCTGACACAAGGATTGCCGCCGGTCGTGCCCACGTGGGTGATCGGCGGCGGACTCGGCGCCACGCTCGCCGTCGGCGCCATCGCCGGACTCTACCCGGCGATGCGGGCCGCTCGGATGTCGCCGACGCTGGCCCTGTCCGCCTGAGACGTACCATGACGACCGACATCCGGGAGCATCGGACATGCGCGTGCTGGTCGCCGAAGATGAGAAAGGCCTGGCCGACATCATCGGCGCCGGGCTGCGCAAGGCCCGGATGGCCGTGGACGTCGTCTATGACGGGGACGCGGCCCTGGAACGGGCGATGACCAACGAATACGACGTGATCGTGCTCGATCGGGACCTACCCGAGATCCACGGTGACGATGTCTGCCGGAGGCTGCTGGAGGCGCAGGTCCCCGCACGGATCATCATGCTCACCGCCGCCGGTGACCTGTGGTCGAAGGTGGAGGGGCTGAGCCTGGGTTCCGACGACTACCTCGCCAAGCCCTTCGACTTTCCCGAGCTCGTCGCCCGGATCCGAGCCCTGGCACGGCGGGTGCCGACCCGGCTCCAGCCGGTTCTGCGGATGGCGGGCATCACCCTGGACCCCGCCCACCACGAAGTGCATCGCAACGGGCGCTACGTGGCTCTGAGCCCCAAGGAGTTCACGGTCCTGGAGGTCTTCATGCGCTCGGGCGGAAGCGTCGTCAGTGTCGAGGATCTGCTGGAGAAGGCATGGGACGAGAACGTCGACTACTTCACCAACTCCGTGCGGGTCACGGTGGCGACGTTGCGCAAGAAGCTGGGACCGCCACCGGTGATCCAAACCGTGATCGGAGCGGGCTACCGTCTCGTCGACCCTGGCCACGGAGCACCGTCAGGGTCCGGCTGACCGCGCTCTATGCCAGCCCCTTCCTCATCTTGGCCGTGGTCATGCTGCTCGCGGTGAACCTGCTGCTCAGCAGCGCGTTTGGGGTGAGCGTCTCCGTCACGGGCCGAGCACCGCAGCCCTCGGCCGCGGGGGCGCCGACCTGGGGCGAGGTCGACCAGGAAGCGGTGTTCGAAGGCGACCTTCGGCTGCGGTATGAACTCCTGAGGTACCAATGGGCCGCCACCGCGGTCATCATCGCCGTCCTGACGGTGGTCTCGGTGATCCTGGGCTGGTGGCTGGCCGGACGCGTCCTGCGTCCGATTCGCAGCGTCACCGCCACGGCCCGCCGGCTGTCCCTGTCCAACCTCCATCAGCGGATCGCGATGCAGGGCCCCGACGATGAGCTCAAGGAGCTCGCCGACACCTTCGACGACATGCTCGACCGGCTCGAACGCTCGGCCGACGCTCAGCGCCGGTTCGCCGCCAACGCCTCCCACGAGCTCAAGACACCCCTGGCGCTGGACCGGGCGCTGCTGCAGGTGGCGTTCGCCGAACTTCCCGAGGAACTGCTGGAGGCCCGGGACGAACTCCTCGCCTCCAACAGCCGCCAGCATCGGCTCATCGACGGACTCCTGATGCTGGCCGCGGCAGAACACACGCCGACCAACGCGGAGCCCGTCGATCTGGCCGACCTGGCCCGGCGTGCCCTCTGCGAGCACCCCGGCGCGACGGCGGACCTGTCACCGGCCCTCACCTCCGGCGATCCCGTTCTGGTCGAGCGGTTGATCGCGAATCTCGTGGAGAACGCCGAGAAGTACAACGACCGGCGCAGGTTCATCGCCGTCCGGACCGGAACGGGCGATGGAGGCGCGGTCCTCACCGTGGAGAACACCGGGCGGGAGATCGCCCACGAGGTGGTGTCATCGCTGTTCGAGCCGTTCCGGCGCCTCACCGGCGACCGTACCGAGTCGGTGTCCGGCGCGGGCCTCGGCCTGTCGATCGTGGCCGCCATCACACGCGTCCACGGCGGCACGATCGAAGCCGTCCCCCGCGCCGGCGGCGGCCTCGCCGTGACGGTACGACTGCCGGACATGGGGTCGGTGTCCTGATCAGTTGCCGTGCGGGACCTGAATCGGCATCGGCGTTGACATCTTACGGGGTCTATGTTTCCTTAATGACTCTAACTAGCTTAGAGCCTCTAAGGAGCGAGATGGCCCGCATGATGCGCGACCGCCTCTTCGGCAAGTACGCGATGGAGGCCACCATCACCGTCGCCGAGCAGGTCACGCCCACGATGCGGCGGATCAGGCTGGAGACCGACCGGCCCGTCGCCTTCCCCTTCACCCCAGGCCAGCACGTCAGGATCCAGCTGAAGGACCCGTTGTCGGTGTCGGGCATCCTGCGTCCTGGCGAGACGCTGCGCACCTACACGATCTGGGACCTCGACGCCGCCAGACAGGCGATCGAACTGCGCGTCCACCTGTATTCCGGGGACGGCATCGGGCTGAGGTGGGCGCGGGCGGCCCGGCCGGGCGAGCGGGTGACCTTCTGGTGGCCGCAGGGCGACTTCTTCACCAGGGACGCCGACTTCCACGTCTTCATCGGGGACGAGACCGCGAGCGCCGCGTTCGGGCCGATGATCAGGGCCCTGACCGGCGCGTCCGGGGTGTTCGGGGTGCTGGAGAGCGAGACTCCCGAGCACGACCTGCCCATGCCCGGGCAGGCGCGGTTGCGGCGCGTCCACCGTCGCGGCGCGCCCGCCACCTCGTCCCCGGTGCTGCTCGCGGCCGTGGCCGAGCTGGACCTGCCGGGCAACGCCGGCGCCGCCTACGTGGCCGGGGAGGCCATGACGTGCCGGCTGGTCCGCGACTTCCTGGTGCGCGAGCGGAACTGGCCGCGCACGTCCATCAAGGTCAAGCCGTTCTGGACGCCGGGAAAACGCGGCCTGCACTGACGGCGCCCGCCGCATGCACGCCTCACGGGAACGCCTTATGGAGACGGTTCATGGGAACGGCCACGGCTGCGACCGTCTCGTCGTCCGGCGGGCGGCGTGTTCATGCCCTCAGCCGTTGACCGCGTCGGTGTGCCGGGCCGGCGTCGCGCCGGTCGCGGCGGGCGGGCCGCTGCGGCGGACCCACAGCAGGGCCCCGGCGGCCAGGACGACCCCGCCCAGCAGCCACGGAATCGGCCCCGGCGGCAACACGCCGACGAGCAGCCCGGTGAGCGCGCCGATCAGCTGCAGGGCCAGCGACTGGACGGACAGGGCGGTGGCGCGTCCCGCGCTGGTGACCCGGCGGTGCAGGAGGTCGTTCTCGCTCGGGCCGGCGCTGCCGAGTCCGAGGTAGATCAGGGCGTAGCCGGCGACCGCGAGGACCGTCGCCACCAGGCCGGTGGCCGCCGCGGTCGCGCCGAGGAGTAACAGTCCGCTCGCGCTCATCCCCAGGCTGACCAGGACGGCACGCTCCCCGCTCCCTGCGAGACGTGCGATGAGCGGCGCGAGGTGACTGCCGAGACCCGAGCAGACGAAACCGGCGCAGGCCAGCATGGCGAAGACCACCGCGCCCGACTCCGACGCGCCGGTCAGCGTCGCCACGCGGCCCGGGGTGAGCAGTTCGACGGCGGCCAGCCCGCTGCCCGCGGCCCCCGCGCTGAGCAGGATGCGGCGGACCAGCGCGTCGCGTGCGCCCAGCCGCAGCCCGTCCGCGACGGTGGCGGGGATGCCGCGCAGCAGCCCGCGCGCCGTGGCCGCCGGCCGGGCGGGCTCACGCAGCGCGGCCAGGACATACAGCACGAAGACCACCTCGACCGCAGCGGCCAGCAGCATCGGGACCGACAACGGAAGGACCAGCCCGGACGTCGCCTCCTCCAGCCGGGCGCCCAGGTCCGGGCCGGACGCCAGCAGCCAGGGCACCGCGCCGCCGAGCAACGTGCCCACGGCCAGCGCGGCCGACGTCGCGGCCTTCCCCCTGGCCAGCCCGGGACGCAGGTCGGCGGCCGAGCCGGAACGCGCGTGGACGATGTCGACGTACCAGGCCTCGGCCGGCCCGCTGGACAGCGCACGTCCCGCGCCCATGAGGATCATTCCGCAGGTGAGCACCCAGGCTGACGTGCCCAGCCCCTGCAGGACGAGCGCGGTCAGATTCAGCAGCCCGGCAGCGGCCAGGACGGTTCTGCGGCCGAGCACGTCGGACAGCCCGCCGGTGGGCAGCTCCAGCGCGGCGGCGGTGAGAGAGTGCGCGGCGAAGAAGCCCGCGATGGCGGCGAGTGACATGCCGCGTTCGGTGAACAGCAGGATCATCGGCGCGATCGTCATGCCGACGGGGAACCAGAACAGGGCGCAGGCCGTGGCGTAACGGCGGCGGGCGGCGCGCGGGTCCAGCGGCTCGGTCACGACAGATCACCGTCCGTCTCGTCGTTCTCCGTGTTGGCGGCTGGGTCGTCCTCGGGGCCGGCGGCCGGGTCGTACGGGGCGAGCGGCAGTCCCGCGGTGAGGAAGACGACCTGTGCGGCGCGCGGATCGTCCGCGTCGCGCGCGGTCAGCTCCGCCACCTTGCGATCGAGCGCCTGCCGCAGCTCGGTGAGAGATTCGGGGGTCAGCCGGAGCAGCAGGTCGCTGATGTTCGACGGTTCCAGCCACTCCTCGCCGAGCCGACCGGCGGCGAGGTCGCCCTCGTGCCGGACGAGCGACGCCTCCAGGTGCTCGATCTGACGCCGCCGCGCGAAGCCCACGAAGGCGCGGCTCTCCGGCGCGGCGTCCATCGCCTTGTTGCTCCAGGACGTCACCCGGTGCACCGCCCGCCAGCGCCGCTCTCGCCTGTCGCGGTGCTCGGCCTCGGCGACGAACGCGTACTTCGCCAGCACGCGCAGGTGGTAGCTGGTGGACGCGGACGTCTCGCCGGTCCTGGCGGCGAGCTCGCTCGCGGTGGCGGGCCCGTCCTGGCGCAGCAGGCCGAGCAGCCGGATGCGCAGGGGGTGCGTGAGCGCCTTCAGCGCCGCGGCGTCGTGCTCGGGATCGAGGACGCGCCTGTCTTCTTCACCGGCCATGCGAGCAGCGTAAATCCGCCGAGCCACTTTCCCAAAGTATTTTTGCAAAAATTCTTTGGGAAAGTTCGGTTACCCCCTGGGTCCGGCTCAGTCGATGACGGCGGTCGCCTCGACCTCGACCAGCAGGTCGGGCTCCCCCAGCGCGGCGACGCCCAGCAGGGTGATCGGCTTGACCGGGTCGATCCCCAGCTTCGCGGCCGCCCGCGCGACGCCCTCGCCGAGCAGCGGCATCTTTTCCGGCGTCCAGTCGACGACGTAGATGGTCAGCTTGGCCACGTCGTCGAAGGACCCGCCGATCGCCGTCAGCGCGGTGGCGATGTTGAGATACGACTGCTCGACCTGCGCGGCCAGGTCGCCTTCGCCGACCTTGTGCCCGTTCGCGTCGCGGGCCACCTGCCCGGCCAGGAACACCAGCTTCGAGCCGGTGGCGATCGAGAGCTGGCGGTAGACGTCGGGCTTGGGCAGCCCGTCGGGGTTGATCAGTGTGACGGCCATGTGCGGCTCCTTGGTCGGGTACTCACGCCAAAACATAGCAACGCTATGTATAGTTCCGTCAACGACGGGACTTGGGCGGCGAGGACGTACTTGATGAGGACTTACGCGATGAGGACCCGGTGATCCGGTCGAAGGACCCGGCGGTCCGGTCGCTGCTGATCGAGCGCGCCGCGCACCTGCTCGCCGCCCGGCAGCCCGTGACGCTGCGCTCGGTGGTGGCCGGCACCGAGGTCTCGACCATGGCCGTCTACACCTACTTCGGCGGCATGGACGGCCTGTGGCGCGCGATGCGGCAGGAAGGCTTCACCCGGCTGGCCGCCAGACTGGAGACGGTCGCGCTGTCCGCCGACCCCGTGCGCGACCTCGCCGCACTGGGCGCCGCCTACCTCGCCAACGCGATGGCCGCGCCCGACCTGTACCGGGTCATGTTCGACGCCGCCTTCGAGCTCGAAGACGCGGCGGCCGCCGACGAGACCCTGCACCGCCTGGTGAGCTGCGTCGAACGGGCCAAGGCCGCGGGCCGGTTCCGCGACGACGTCGATCCGGTGGAGCTGTCCACGCAGAGCTGGGCCATCGGACACGGACTGGCCTCGCTGGTCGTCACCGGCCCGCTGCCCGACCAGGTGCTCGGCTACGGCGTGCCCATGCTGACCGCGCTCTTCACCGGCGCGGGCGACTCCCCCGACCGCTGCCGCGCGTCCGTCGAACGCGGCTTCTCCTCCCTGCCGGGCCGCGCACCGAGCGGTTGATCCCCATCGACCGTTCGGTTGATGTTGCCCCTTTCGCCGCGCGGCGATGCTCGATGCATGACAGTCATCGAGATCAACGGCCTGCGCAAGAGCTACAGGTCCGGCCGGGCGGTGGACGGCGTCTCACTCACGGTGGCCCGTGGCGAGATCTTCGGCCTGGCCGGTCCCAACGGAGCCGGCAAGACCACGATCGTGGAATGCGCCTCGGGGCTTCGCCGTCCGGACGGCGGCCACGTCCAGGTGCTCGGCCTGGACCCGCAGCGCGACCGGCGCGAACTGCTGCCGCGCATCGGCGTCCAGCTGCAGGAGGCGGCTCTGCCCGACGCGCTCAGAGTCGCCGAAGCGCTCCGGATGTACGCCGCCCTCTACGACAGACCCGCCGACTGGCGGGCGCTCATGGACGAATGGGGCCTGACCGAACGCGCCCGTGACCGCTTCGGCGCGCTGTCCGGCGGCTGGAAGCAACGCCTGTTCATCGCCCTGGCCCTGGTCGGCAACCCCGAGGTGGTCTTCCTCGATGAGCTCACCACCGGCCTGGACCCCGTCGCCCGCCGCAGCACCTGGGCCCTGATCCGCGCCCTGCGCGAGCGCGGCGTGACCGTCGTGACGGTCACGCACTTCATGGACGAGGCCGAGGCCCTGTGCGACCGGATCGCGATCATCGACGACGGCCGGGTCGCCGCCGAGGGCACCCCCGCCGCACTGATCGCCAAGGCGGGCGCCACCTGCCTGGAGGGCGCCTACTTCACCCTGACCGGAAGGGACGCGGCATGAGCGGGGCCGACGTTCGCGGGACTGGTGCGAGCGGAGCCGGCAGGAAAGGGCACGAGACGAGGAGGCGCGAGATGAAGGGGTTCGGGATGAAGGGGTTCGGGATGAAGGGGTTCGGGATGAAGGGGCTGGCCAACGTCGTCGCCGTCGAACTCAAGCTCGTCGTACGGGATCCGATGTCGGCCTTCTTCGCACTCGCCTTCCCGATCATCATGTTGTGGGTCAAACTCCGCGGCGGCGGCGACAAGCCGCTGCCCGGCGGGGTGACCGTGGTGAACGCCACCGTCCCCATGCTGACCGTCTTCGTCATCGGCCTGGCCACGCTCGTCGTGCTGCCCGCGACGCTGGCGCAATACCGGGAGCGTTCGGTGCTCAAGCGGTTACGCGCGACTCCCGCCTCCCCCGCCATGGTGTTCGCCGCCCAGTGGACGGCCCACCTGCTGCTGGCCGTGCTCGGCACCGCCTTGTTGATCGCCGTCGGCGCCGTCGGCTTCGGGCTGGACGCGCCGGTCGACCTGGCGGGCGTCGTCCTGGCGTGGCTGCTGGGCGCGCTGAGCCTCGGCGCGATCGGCCTGCTGCTCGGCGCGATCGTGCCCAGCGGACGCGCGGCGACCGTGATCGGGCTGGGCGTGTTCTTCCCGATGGTCTTCCTGTCCGGCGCGATGATCCCGCGTGAGACCATGTCGGGCTCGATGCGGGCGATCGGCGACCTGACCCCCATGACGCCCGTGGTCCAGGCCGTCCGCGACGGCTGGGCCGGCGGCGGGATGTCACCGGTTACCCTGGGCATCATGATCGCGATCTGCGTCGTGGCGGGGGCGGCCGGGGTCAAGGCGTTCCGGTGGTGACGCCGGTCGACCGCTGGGAGCGCGTGCAGGTGGTGCTGCCGTACCTGCTCATCGTGCTCCCCGCGGCCTTCGCCCTGCTGCGCGAGTGGCGGCCGGAGGCGCTGGCGCTGGCGGCGTTCGCGGTGGGCTGGCACTGGCTGATGGTGACCGCGCACCCCGCCTGGACGTCCCGGCTCGCCGGCGCGATCGGCTACCTCGCCGTCCTGCTCTGCGTCCTCGCGGCGCTCGTCAGGATCGACACGTTGTTCACGGTGACCGGGCTGGCCGCGTTCATCCAGTCCTTCGCCCTGCTGCCCGGACGGCTGGCGTACGCGGGGGTGGCGGCCACCGCCGGCGTCCTGGTCGCCGCCCGGCCGTACGACGGGCGAGGTCTGGGCGAGCTGCTGCTCTCCTTCGTCGTCGCGATGCTGGTGGCGTCCACCGTGGGCTTGATCGTCCAGACGATCGCCGAGCAGAACGAGCAGCGCAAGGCGATGATCGAGCAACTGCGGGAGACCAGCGCCAAGCTGACCGCGCTCGCCGAGGAGAACGCCGGCCTGCAGGCGCAGCTGCTGAGCCGGGCGCGGGAGGCGGGGGTGCTGGCGGAGCGGCAGCGGATGGCCAGAGAGATCCACGACACCATCGCCCAGGGACTGACCGCGATCCTCACCCAACTCGAAGCCCTCGACACCGACACCGACACCGTTCATGCCGGTGACGCTCGCGCCGACGACGTCAGCGGCGGCCGTGATGATGGTGGTGGTGGTGACATGCGGGGTGCCGACGTTCGGGGTGGTGAGGGTCGAGGTGGCGGCGGGAAGGCCGGTGACGTGCGCGCGCGGGCCGCTCGCCTGGCCACGGTACGTGCCCTGGCCAGGGAGAGCCTGACCGAGGCCCGCCGCTCGGTGCAGGCGTTACGCCCGGCGCCGCTGGCGGAGGCCCGGCTGGCCCCCGCGCTGTCCGACGTCGCCGAGAAGTGGTCGCAGGCCGCCGGGGTGCCCGTCACGGTGTCGATCACCGGCGAGGCGCGGCCACTGCACGCAGAGGTGGAGCTGACCCTGCTGCGAGTGGCCCAGGAAGCGCTGGCGAACGTGGCCAAACACGCCGCGGCGGGGCGCGTGGGCGTGACGCTGTCGTACATGGAGGACGTGGTGGTCCTGGACGTCCGCGACGACGGCCGCGGCTTCACCCCCGACGGCGAGACCACCTCCCCCTCCAACGACGGCGTCAGAGAAGGGGCCTGGAACAGCACCAGAGAAGGCACCAGAAGCAGCGTCAGAGAGGTCGCTGGAAACAGCATCGAGCAGAGCACCGAAACCAGCATCAGACAAGTCGGCGAGGGCGGCTTCGGGCTGGTCTCAATGCGGCAGCGGGTGACCAGACTGGCTGGCAGCTTCGCGATAGAGACCGCTCCTGGCCAGGGCACGGGTATCTCCGCTACCGTTCCGGCCATCCCCGCCGCCGCCGATTCGGAAGCGTGACCCCATGCCGATTCGTTTGATCATCGTGGACGACCACCCGATCGTCCGCGACGGGCTGCGCGGCATCTTCGCCGGCGACGACGAGATCGAGGTCGTCGGCGAGGCCGCCGACGGCCCGGAGGCGCTCGCGGTCGCCCTGCGCACCTCACCCGACGTGGTGCTGCTCGACCTGCGCATGCCGAAGATGAACGGATCCGAGGTGATACGCAGGCTGCGCGAGCAGACACCCGGCATCCGGGTACTGGTCCTGACCACCTTCGACGACGACACCGACGTCTTACCGGCGATCGAGCAGGGCGCCACCGGCTACCTGCTCAAGGACACCCCACGCACCGAACTGCGCCGCGCGGTGCTGGCCGCCGCCCGCGGCGAGACCGTCCTGTCCCCGGCCGTGGCCGGCATCCTGGTACAGCGGGCACGCACCCCGGAGCAGCGGACGGTGAGTCCCCGCGAACTGGAGATCCTGGCACTCATCGCCCGCGGCGCGACCAACCGCGAGATCGCCGCCAACCTGTTCATCACCGAGGCCACCGTCAAGACGCATCTCTTGCACGTGTTCGCCAAACTCGGAGTCAACGACCGCGCGGCGGCGGTCGCGGCGGCGTACGAGCGCGGCCTGCTAAAGCCGTCCAGCGACCCCGGGCACGCATGACCCCCGAGGCAGAACCCGCACCCCCGAACCATTGGCGTGACCCAGACGTGAACCTGGCTCGGACATGCGCGTGGCCCGGACCTGGACCGGGGCGGTGATGCCAGCAGCCACGCGATCGAGACCGTCGGCCGAATCGCTCCCAGCAGCACTGGGCTTCTTCGCCCCGCCGGTTGGACTTCCACGCCGCCGGCAGGAGTCCTCGCGGATCACGGGACATTCGGCGCATCGCGTCCGTCGGCACATCGCGTACGTCGCTGCACGACTCACCGGCCCCGGCTCGTAGGGCGACCCTCAGGCCGACACCCAGGGGGTCGCGTTCCTCTCCCGGCCCCGATCCCCACCTCAAAGGGTCTGTCCCGAACGGCCTCGCCCCCAGACTTCATTGAGCAGCGACTTGCTCAGCCAACTCCCCCCTCAAAGGCGATGATCGACGCTGGTCAGTCATCATGGCGCTCGGCGACCCGTCCCTGCAGCTCCTCAATGCCTGCGAGTATCGATTGCGCCAGTTCCACGTCTTCGTCATCCGCCCAACCGCCCCCGCTCTGGCGCGCCGATACACGATCGGCCCACTTGACCCCGGCGAGGTTGTCGGAGTGGTGCTGGTGCAGGGCCGCCAGCAGGGAATCACCACAGTGCACGACCTCATCCGACGCACCGTCCTCGGGGTTGTGGTCGACCCCCGAACACCTGGAGTGGGTACGGAATACGCTCGTCCGTCCTGCCTTTAGCTCGCTCACCCGGTAACAGAGGCACGAGCCGGCGAACCCCCAGACGAAATGACTGACGGAGCTCCTGCAGGGCTGTTCACGAGTAGGTCTGGCCTGGGATGAAGCCCGAGTCTGGGAGATCGCTTCCCGAGGCGAGGATGATCGCTTCCCGGACTCGGTCATGGACGATCTTCTGCAGCAGGGCCGAGGCCTCGGTGGGCTGCTGGAAGTAGAGGAGGCGTGTCAGCAGTAATGCTTTGCTCGGGCCACGAACTCGGTGGTGGAAAGGAGCACATCAACGCCGTCGGGCTGCTCGCCGCTGTGGTCTTGAATCAGGATGCGTCCCACCGTCGGTTTGGTCTTGGACGCGGTGGTGAAGGAGACGCGGAACGTTCCCCCTTGCGTTTTGGCGTGGTACGCGCCAGCGAGGTACTGATGACCTGGCTGGAACTTCAGGTCGCCCTCGGCCAGGGACCAGCCTGGCGGGATCTTCTCCAAGTCCAGGAAGAGCGGCGATCCGGATAGCTTCGGGGCTTTGAGGTCAGCTTGGTCCTCCAACTGGCCGTTGACCCGCCGGTAGATGATCACGCCGGCTGGGGGTTGCTGACACCATGCCACGACCAGGGCGAGCCTCCCTTCGGCGTTGACCGTGATGCCGGTCAGCCCGGTCATCGCTGGGCTGGTCGGAACGCAGCCCGTGAGCATGGCAAGCGTAAGAACGCCCAAGCTGCGCCGGAGCGGGAGCCTGAAGCCATGCGTTCTCACTGGTCACACTTCCTTCGCGTAGGTATCATCAGGCGCCTCTCGGATCGACGTTTCTGCTCAATGAGATGCGTTGGACGCGAGAGTCGTTCGCCATACATGGTTCTTGCGCCGTCCTTGGAAATGTTCCCATCGGCTCTGATCGAGTGGCAGCGGGAGCAGGTCACGGGCGGTAGCAATGCGTTCCAGTCCTTGCCTTGCCGCAGGCAAGTTGCAAATTTGTCTTCACCGCAGTCCCACCGCACCCTACAGTTACTTTTTGCAAGCGCTCTGCGACTGTTTGCAGTCGCAGAGTCTGCGAACCAGAGTGGGTGTGGTCGCCGGGATCGGAGGCGGGCATGGCGTCACTGTTGGAGCGTCTGACGGCAGAAGAAGCTGCGGCCCGGCAGCAACTGGCCGATCTGCGCGGGCAGGTTGCGGTCCTGGAGGAGCGGCTGGGTGAGTTGGCCATCGCCCGCAGGGTGGTCGAGCCGCTGATGGCCGAGGAGACCCCCATACCAGACGTCGCGCGGCCTCGCCCTGACCGCGGCCAGCCTCCCGTCTCACCCGGGCCAGCCACCGGACCAAAGCGATCACCGTCGGATCGGCGCGAGTTGGCCGGGGCGGATGAGCGAGTGGTGGTGGCGATGGCCAGCGCCGGCAGGCCGATGCGAGCCAAAGAGGTCGCCCAAGCATTGGGCGAGCCGCAGGTGCGCGGCCGGGTGGAGACCACACGGGCCCGACTCAAGAAGCTGGTGACCGCGGGCTGGCTGACCCAGGCCGAGCCTGGCCTATTCACGATCGCCGCCGGGATCAACGGCTATGCCGTGAAGGGAGGTGCCGAAGCCGACCCTGGATGAGTGCCCCATCGTGGGCCGAAGGACCAAGAGGTGCCGCCGAGGGTTCAGCTCGGCGGCACCGGGTTGCGCGAGCGCCCTAGAAGTAACCGAAGGTGGCTCGTGCGCTTCTGAGGGTAATGCAGCATGCGTTCCTCGGGGGCGTCGAGCCGTAATTTCGTCCTGCCCACCCACAACTCGTTGAT
>NZ_JABCPZ010000489.1 GCF_013283785.1 Nonomuraea antri | reverse complement strand
GCCATCCACTCCGCCGTCCACCCTGCCATCCACCCCGCCGCCTGCCTCGCGGCCGGCCCAGGTAGACGACGCCCATGCCGCCGGAGCCCAGCCGTCCGAGCAGCCGGTGACCGCCGATCTCGGACGGATCGCCGTCCCGCAGCGGCCGCATCCTCAGCCCGCCGGAGGGAGAAGATCGCTCATGCCGCAGATCATGACAGAACCTGACGAGAGCGCATCACCGCAGATACATGAAGGCCCCGTCGGAGCCCGTCGAGCCGAACAGTGCGATCACCATCGGCGTCGACTTCGCGGGCAGGTCGAAGACGATGGTCCTGGTGACCTTCGCGCCGGGATTGATGGGATCGTAGAGCCCCTCGCCGCTGGTGAGATTCTGATTGATGGTCGCGTTGGAATCCCATACGTACTGCTTGGAATCGGAGTCCAGCAATCCGGAATCGCTGCCGTCGAATGTGGCCGGCGACTTACTGGTGTTCTTCACCAGAACGCGGACGACCACGAACGAGCCTTTCGCCTTGAGATTCTCGATGGAGCTGCTGACGACCGATTTCCGGCTCACCGAGAGGACTTTCAACGCGAAAGGCGCCTCGCGCGCGACCTGGCCCAGTGCGATCGGTTTCTTCGCCGGGCTCTTGGTGGGTTCGGAAGCGTCGGCAGGACCCTGTTCGAAATCGGCCCGCGCGGAGGTCACCGCCTTGTCGATTTCGTTGATCGTGTCGTTCACCGCGGTGATGGTGACGATCAGTCCCCACGTCGCGACACCCATCGCGACCAGGCCGAGGAGCGCCCCGGTCAGCGCCATGCCGCCGTTCGTGGCCTCGCCGCGGCCGGCTCGCGCCCGTCCGACGAAACCGAAGATGACGGCGAGCAGGCCGAGCGTGCCGGCCATCCAGAAGAAAATCGGGATGAGGCCGGTCAGTGGCCCGATGATGCCGAGCACCAGAGCCGTGATGCCCAATCCGTTGCGCGCCGGCCGGGGTGGAATCGGGCCCGGCATGCCGCCGTAGCCGGACGGTGGCCCGTATCCGGCGGGTTGCTGCGGAACATAGGGGTGGGCCGGTCTCGCATGGGAACGCGATTCGTCGTACGGATGGGACATCGGTCGAACACCTCCGCGGCATAGCGTGCCCAGGCGTCACCGCAGAGCGTTCACCCCGATCAGACCCTCGATGCGATGTGCGTAGTTGATCATAAGGGCCGGATGTATTAATTCAACAGTCAATTTCCGGCGAATCGTGGACCGTTCCCACCCGGCACCACCAGACCAGACTCGTAGGCGAAGACGACGAGCTGCGCCCTGTCGCGTACGCCGAGCTTGGTCATCGACCGGCTGACGTGCGTCTTGGCCGTGGCGCCGCTGATCACCAGGTGCTCGGCGATCTCCTCGTTCGACAGGCCACGGCCCACCAGTCCGACGATCTCGCGTTCGCGCTCGGTCAGCCGCTCCAGCCCGGGCCCGGCGGTGGGGCGGGGCGGGGTGCTGACGTACTCCTCGATCAGGCGGCGCGTCACCGAGGGCGACAGCAGCGCCTCGCCCCGCGCCGCCACCCGCACCGACTGCAGCAGGTCGCCCGGCTCGATGTCCTTCAGCAGGAAACCGCTGGCACCGGCCCGCAGGGCGGCGAAGACGTACTCGTCGAGCGCGTAGTTGGTGAGGATCACCACGCGGACGCCGTCGAGATCACGGGACGCGCCGATCCTGCGGGTGGCCTGGATGCCGTCGAGCAGCGGCATGCGCACGTCGAGCAGCGCCACGTCGGGCAGCAGCCGGCGGGACAGCTCCACCGCCTCGACGCCGTTCCCCGCCTCGCCGACCACGGTGATGTCGTCGGACAGTTCGAGCAGCGCCCGGAACCCCGCACGGATCAGCGGCTGGTCGTCTGCCAGCAGAACCCTGATCACGCCCGGCTCACCGCAGCGAGCCCGGTCGCGGGAAGTCCAGGTTCGGGGAGCCCAGGTTCGGGAAGCCCCGTCGCGGGGGATTCGGTTGCGCGGGACTCGGTTACGCGGGACTCGGTTACGGGGGACCCGGTTGCGCGCGGGCCGGTCGCGGGCAGTTCGGCGCGGACGGTGAAGCCGCCGTCACGTGGCCCCGCCGTCAGCGTGCCGCCCGCCGCCATCGCCCGCTCGCGCATCCCGATCAACCCCATCCCCGCCGGCCCGGACA
>NZ_JABCPZ010000488.1 GCF_013283785.1 Nonomuraea antri | reverse complement strand
GGGTGGGCATGTCAGAAAGGATGGCCGTGCTGGAGAAACTGGCCACGTCGGCAGGGCCGGGCGTACCTGAGAGGCCGGGTCCACCAGGATTACCGATCGAACCGGAGAGACCGAGCCGGCCAGGGCACCGAGCAAACCGGAGAGACCGAGCCAGCCAGAGTGCCGAGTGAACGGGAGAGACCGAACCGGCCAGGGTGCCCGGGCGAGCCGAGAGGACGGGTGCTCCGGGCAAGGGCGGCGGTGTCAGAGGGCGCTCTCGACGAGGTTGCCGATCAGACCCGCGGCGGCGAAGTCGTTCGTGAGGCGGTTCTTGGTCAGCGCGACCGCCACCCCCGTGGCGCTGTCGGCGTAGGCCATGCTGCCGCCCGCCCCCGCGACCCCGAATGCCGTGGGGGCCGCCGCCGAGTCGCCGGGTCCGGCGTACGGGCGGCCGATCGAGAAGCCCAGGCCCCAGGCCGAGGGCATGCCGAACACCTCGTCCATACCTTCTGCGGCCACGGCGGTGGCCTCGCGCAGCCGCGCCTCGGTGAGCAGGCGGACGCCGTCCACCTCGCCGATCAGCGACGCGTACAGGCGGGCGATGGCCCGCGCGGACGTCTTGCCGCCGGCCGGGATGTCGGCGGACAGGAAGTCGGTGCGGTTGCCGAGTTCGGCGTTGGGCATCAGGGACATCGGCGCCGCCTTGAACATCGGCAGATCCATCGGCATGTCGGCGAAGGCGGACATGTCCATCGGGGCGTCCTCAAGCCGGGCGACCCGGTGGTGCTGGGACTCCGGCATGCCGAAGTAGAGCTCGTCGGCGACGCCCAGCGGGCCGGCCACGTCCTCGGCGAGCACCTGCGAGATGCGCTTGCCGGTGGCCCGCCGGACGATCTCCCCGACCAGGTATCCGAACGTGTAGGCGTGGTAGCCGACCTTGGTGCCCGGCTCCCACCACAGCTCGGCGTCCTCCAGCGCGGCGACCATCTTGTCCCAGTTGCAGACGTCCTCGGGGGTGGTGTCCAACGGGATGCCGGGCACGCCGGCCGTGTGCGACAGGACATGCCGGACGGTGACGCCGTCCTTGCCGTGCCTGGCGAACTCCGGCCACAGCTCGGCAACCGGCGTGTCATAACCGAACAGGCCACGCTCCACGAGCACGTGCGCGACGGCGGCGGTGGCGCCCTTGCCGATCGAGTAGTTGTAGAACGGGGTGTCGGGGGTCACCTGACGGCCGGTCTCGGGGTCGGCCACGCCGGCCACCACGTCCACGATCTGGCGGCCGCCGTGATAGACCGCAACCTGGAGTCCACGCTCGTCACCGGACTCGACGAGGCGGTCGGCGACTTCCTGCACCTGCTTCTGAAGGTCGTTCATGGTGTCCATCCTGTCGGCTTCTCGAAACTAGACGGTACGGTACTGGACCCAGTACGGAACTGTCTAGTACTCTCTTGGAATGACGAAAGGGAGGCTGGAGATGATCACTGAAGAAGACGGGCGCACGGCACGTAAGCGCAGGCAGATCCTCGACGCGGCACGACCGGTGTTCCTCAGGAACGGCTATGTGGGCGCCAGCATGGACGAGGTGGCCTCGCTCGCGGCGGTTTCCAAGCAGACCGTCTATAAACACTTCACCGACAAGGAACAGCTGTTCACCCGCATCATCCTCGACACCACCAACGAGGTCGACGGCCTGGCCCGCATGGTGACCGCCACCCTGGACGACAGCGACGACCTGGAACGCGACCTGGGCAAACTGGCCAGGCAGTTCCTCGATGCGCTCATGCAGCCCGAACTGCTGCGCCTGCGCCGCCTGGTGATCGCCGAGGCCGACCGCTTCCCCGAGCTGGGGCGCACCTGGTACGAGCTGGGGTTCGAGCGTTCGCTCACCACGCTGTCGGACTGCTTCGCCCGCCTCAAGACCCGCGGCCTGCTCGGCCTTGAGGACCCGGACACGGCCGCGGACCATTTCGTCGGCATGTTGTTGTGGGTACCGGTGAACAAGGTGATGTTCGCCGGCACCGAAGCCCGCTACGCGGAGGCCGACCTCGACCGCCTGGCCGCCTCCGCCACGGCAGCCTTCCTACGCGCCTACGCCCCACCCGGCACCTGACCCACTCCGTCCATGCTCTGCCGGGCACCTGATCTCCCACTACACCCACGCGCGCCAAGCACCTGACCCGCCCCCTCCACGCCCTGCCAAGC
>NZ_JABCPZ010000487.1 GCF_013283785.1 Nonomuraea antri | reverse complement strand
GCCGCGTCCCCGCCGCCACCTCCGCCTCCATCGGCGAGGACTCATCTGCTGAGAGCCTTTCCGCCGAGCGTTCTGTCGCCGGCGGGGACGCGGCGGCCGAGGGGGTGCGGGTGCTGGCCGGCTGGCTGCGCCCGCACGCCACCGGAGGCTCGTTCCTCAACTTCCTGACCGACCCGGCCCGGACCAGGGCCGCGTACACCACCGCCGATCACGCCCGGCTGGCCCAGGTCAAGGCCGCCTGGGACCCGGACAACGTGCTCGGCCTGTCCCACAACATCGCGCCTGGCGCGTCACTCTAAGGAGACCCCCGATGTTCCTCCGCGTCGCAGTCGCCCTGCAGGCGGCCACCCTGCTGGTCCAGGCGATCACCGCCGGACTGCTGTTGTCCTCGCCCAGCGGACGCATGCTGCACAGCGTCGCCGCCATCGCGGTCGTCGTCGCCGGGCTGCTGCACCTGGTCGCCGCGATCCTGGTGTGGCGGCCGGGCGGCGGCTCGGCCCGTGGCATCGCCCCGGCGGTCGGCCTGCTGGTCGTGACCGTGGTGCAGATGGCGCTGGGCATGGCGCACATGAAGGCGCTGCACGTACCGCTGGGCGTGGTGATGTTCGCCGGCAGCGTGCTGCAGCTCAGCCGCCTCTGGACCGGTCGGCGCACCGGCGTCACGGCGGCGGCATGAGCCCGGCCAGAGGTCGGGCGCGCGGCGGCACGAGTTCGGCCGGGCGGACGCGTGGCGGCGGTCCCGCGCTGACGCGGCGGGAGACGCTGCGGCTGTTCGGGCTCGGGGCGGCCGTCGCGGCCGCCTCGGGCTGCTCGCTGATCGGCGGCACGCCGGTGCCCGAACTCATGGCCAGCACCGCGCCGCTGCCCAAGCCGTTCGCGGTGCCGCTGCCGCTGCCGCAGGTGGCCCGGCCGTACAAGACCGACGCGTACGCCGACTACTACGAGCTCAAGCAGCGCGTCGCCGACGTGGAGATCCTGCCCGGCCTGCGTACCCAGGTCTGGGGGTACGACGGGCAGTTCCCCGGGCCGACGATCCGGGCTCGCAGCGGACGCAAGACGATCGTCCGCGTCGCCAACGGGCTGGCCGCGCCCACCGTCACCCACCTGCACGGCGGCCACACCCCGCCCCAGTCGGACGGCTACCCCACCGACCTGGTGCAGCCCGGCGCGCACCGCGACTACGAGTTCCCGCTGGAGCAGCGGGCCGCCACCCTCTGGTACCACGACCACCGCATGGACTACACCGGCCCCCAGGTGTGGCGCGGACTGGCCGGCTTCTTCCTGGTCGGGGACGAGGAGGAGGCCGCGCTGCCACTGCCCTCCGGGGAACGGGACGTGCCGCTGATGATCTGCGACCGGTCCTTCGCCGAGGACGGGACCATGCCGTACCCGGGGCGCGAACAGGGGCCCGGGGCGCGGGAGATGTTCATGGGCGGCGTGCTCGGGGACGTCATCCTGGTCAACGGCGCGCCCTGGCCGCAACTGCGGGTGGACCGGGCGCGGTACCGGCTGCGGCTGCTGAACGGGTCGAACGCGCGGACGTACGAGCTGGCCCTGTCACCCGGCGGCACCCTGGTGCGCATCGGCAGCGACGGCGGGCTGCTGGCCGCGCCCCGTCCGGTACGTCAGGTACGGCTCGCCCCCGGCGAACGGGTGGACGTGGTGGCCGACTTCTCCGCCTACCGGGTCGGCGACCAGGTGGAGCTGCGCAACCTGGCGGGGGAGGGCCCGCAGGCCCGCGTGATGCGGTTCGCCGTGGACCGGGACGCCCGCGACGACTCCGCGATCCCGGCCCGGCTGTCACGCATCGAACCGCTGGACCCGGCCAAGGCGACCGCGACCCGCGACTTCGAGTTCAGCAGCGGCAGCATGCACGGGGGAACCGGGTGGCTGATCAACGGCCGACCGTTCGACGTCAAGCACGTGGAGGCCCGGCCGAAGCTGGGCGATACCGAGATCTGGCGGGTGACCAGCGACGTCGCGCATCCGGTGCATCTGCACCTGGCGCACTTCCAGGTGCTTTCGGTGAACGGCGAACGGCCCGAGGGGCCGCCGGAGTGGAAGGACACCGTGGAACTGCGGGAGGCGCAGACGGTGGAGATCATCACGCGGTTCACGGGGTACCGGGGGCGGTATGTGATGCATTGCCACAACCTGGAACATGAGGATATGGCGATGATGGCCAACTTCGACGTCATCTAACCCGATCCCCCCGCCC
>NZ_JABCPZ010000486.1 GCF_013283785.1 Nonomuraea antri | reverse complement strand
CCCCACCACCCCGCCCAGCCACCGCGTCCGAGAGGTGCGTTGGCCGGTTGGGTTGCAAGGACATGCGTTGCCTAGTAAGCCCGTCCTGTTCGGAGATCTCACCAGATTCGTCCTTCAAGCCCACAGGCAGGGAAACGATGAACTGGTCGGCCGCTGCCTGTCGTTCCTGGAGTCGGCGATGACGTCCGACGACGCCGACCTGCGCAACCTCGTCGCCGTCTCGTTCGTGGAGAACGTCCGCCCCTGGGATCCGGCGATGGCGCATTTCGTCGCCTCCTGGCCCAAGGCACTACGGGACGAGGCCGCCGCCCAAGGGCGACCGACCAAGCTCGAATCCTGAGCAGCGCCGGATCCCACCCAGGCTGAAATGGGGCAGCACGAATGGGTCACTTGATCGGAGGCTGCGGACTTCGAGCGGCTGGAGCCGACCCGCACCTCTCGACCATCCGCCGCTACGCACTCGCGGTCGGCGCCGATGTCGCCCACACCGTCATGGCCGACGTCCGCGACGATCGGGCCCGAGGCCGACGCGAGCCTTGGCACGAGGTGGGAACCGGCGGCTCCTGATCACGAACTAGGGTGTTGGCCCATGAACGCGGACGACTGGCTGGAAGACACTCGCACCTCCTACGACACCGTCGCGGTCAGCTACGCCGACCAGACACGCGACGCGCTGAACGAGCACCCGTACCTCCGCGGCGCCCTGGCCCTGTTCGCCGACCTGGTTCGCACCGAAGGAGACGGCCCAGTGGCCGACGTGGGTTGCGGGCCGGGCCACGTCACAGCCCACCTCCAAAAGCTGGGCCTGGACGTCTTCGGTATCGACCTCTCGCCCGCGATGATCGACATCGCCCGGCGTGACCACCCCGCTCTGCGATTCGAAGTCGGCACCATGACCGACCTCGACCTCCCGGACGACTCTCTCGTCGGCCTGCTCGCCTTCTGGTCGTTGATCCACGTCCCCGACCATGAGGTCCCCACGGTCTTCGGCCATTTCCGCAGGGCGCTACAGCCTGGCGGAATGTTGCTGCTCGGCTTTCACGTCGGCGACGAGTCGCATCTGAAAACACAGGGGTACGGCGGCCACCAGATGAAGGTCTACGTGCACCGCCGCCAGCCCGCCCAAGTGACCGCCTGGCTGCGCGACGCCGGATTCACGGTGGAGACCCAAATGCTGCTCGGCCTCGACGAGAGCCTTCCCGGAGCGATTCTCTTCGCACGCAACCAGGCGAAAGCCTGACCGGTCGGCACAGAACTCAACGCGTGGATGGATGGATGGCGCACGGGAAGCGGTCCATCCCCGGGAACCGCGTTCAGACCGTCCACACGTACTTCTTCGCCCGGATCCCGAAGGCCGAAATGACTGGAACCGAAGATGGCAGGTCCGGGCACCGATGGACTGCGGAGCCGAGCTCGACGCGACAACGAAATGGATCTTTCCGTCCGGTCGGCCGTTCTGATCAAAACCTGCTGCAAGCAGCACAGCATGAGCGGCCGGTCGTACTTGCCCGTGAAAGGCAAGCCGAACCCGGCACCGGCACAGGCCGGCTCGCGTACCGCCGACCACTGGAGTCGGGTGCCCGAAGCCAACCGGGTTCGGTCTTGCTGAGATGAGCCGAGAGAGGTGACTCGGAGCTGGTTTCATGCCACTCTCAGTACATGTTCCTTCGCAGGCGAAGCCGGGACTTCTACTTCAGGCCAAGCCGGCGGAGACCGTGGAGACGTTCCGCCGATGCGGAGTTCGCCGACGACCCGCCTGCGACGGTTGAGGAAAAGGTATGGCGGGTCGCCTGGTGGCGTAACGGCTGGGGTGTCTGGCCGGCGCATGCCGACCCCCTGACGAGCGAACCTGCCTACACCACCCTGAACATCACTCAGGCTGATCCTGACGCCGCCTGCTGCTGGGCATCGGGCGTCGTGCCTCCGCATCCGCGCCTGCACATTTCCTGCGCACAACGCGGTGATCCCACTGCTCCCTTCATGCGATCGACTGTGGGCGGTCGCAGTCGATGCCGGCGGTGCGGCTTGTGTCCGTGACTCTGAAGGAACTGCCGTTCACAAAGGTGCCCGCGATCGACACTCGTGCCCGGTAGGTGCCGTCTCGGCACGGGCGTGACAGCAGGGGGTAGGAGCGGGCCAGGCCGGGAGGTTCGAAATAGTGGTCGTACTCCACTTCGAACCAGTCGGAAAAGATTCCATCACGGTGCTCGAGAGAGATCCGGTCAACGCCTCACTCGGACGCGGTGGCTGGG
>NZ_JABCPZ010000485.1 GCF_013283785.1 Nonomuraea antri | reverse complement strand
GACCGTCCCCACCGCGATACCGGAACCGCCGGGGCCGCCTGCGCCGGGGCCCGGCCAGGAGCCCACCGTCCCGCACCTAGAACCGGGACCGGCCGGCCCGCCCCACGACGACCAGCAGGGCACGCCCACGCAACCCCGCAGACAGGGACGGCCGGGACAGGGACGGCCGGGACAGGGCCGCGGGCTCGACGCGCCGAGCACCCAGCGCCTGCCCTACACCCCGGACATGCTCCCCGACGTCCCCCACTACGAGACGGAGCCCAGGAGGTCCGGCTGGTGGTGGGTCATCGTGGTCGGCGGAGTGGCGCTGCTGATCACGGTCGTGGCCGTGGTCGTGATCGTCTGGAGCAATTCCCGGGCCTGACCGCTCAGACCCTGGTGGAATCCATCGTCCAGTTGGTCTCCCAGGTCTGCTCCCCGTCGACCGAGAACGCCTGCTCCCACCGGCAGGTGTTCTCGTCGATCACCGTCCAGATGAAGCGGCAGCGGATCGGACGGCCCTCGAACACGTCGTCGCCGTAGAACTCGCCCCGGTTTCCGGTGAAGGAGCCGACCATGGGTGAGGTGTCCAGCACGCCCCGCGCGCTGCTGGCCCAGTAGATCGACCACTGCTCGGTGGCCGGGTTGTAGATGCGGACGGTCAGGCCGTGCCAGCCCTTTGTCGGGAAGGCGATCTCGTCGAAGCTGGCCGCGCCGTCGAAGTGCCGGGTGGCGACCGATACGCCGGGGAACTCGTCCCATTCGTCGCTGCCGGCGAGGATCTTGACGAGCCTGCGGTTCACGACGTTCCAGGTGCCCGCGTAGAAGTCGAAGTCGTTCATGCGGGGAACCGTAGGGCCGGGTCACTGACATGTAGTGTCAGTGAATATGCGTGCATCTCGCCTGGTCTCGATCCTGCTGCTGCTCCAGACGCGGGGCAGGATGACGGCCCAGGACCTGGCCGAGCGCCTGGAGGTCTCGGTCAGGACCATCTACCGCGACGTCGAGTCGCTGCACGCCGCCGGCATCCCCCTGTACGGGGACGCCGGGCCGAAGGGCGGATACCAGCTGCTCGACGGCTACCGCACCAGGCTCACCGGCCTGACCAGCGACGAGGCCGAGTCGCTGTTCCTGGCCGGGCTGCCGGGGCCGGCCGCCGAGCTGGGGCTGGGCGCGGTGGTCACGGCCGCGCAGCTCAAGCTGATGGCCGCGCTCCCCGTCGAACTGCGCGACCGGGCCGGACGCATCCAGGAACGCTTCCACCTCGACGCCCCCACCTGGTACCGGGACCCGGAGCCCGTCACGTTCCTGCCGGCGGTGGCCGAGGCGGTCTGGAACGAGCGCCGTCTCCAGGTCAGATACCGCAGGTGGAAGGCGCCGCAGGAGGTCGACCGGGTGCTCGACCCGTACGGGCTGGTCATCAAGGCGGGCCGGTGGTACCTGGTGGCGGGGTGCGGCGGCGACACGCGTACGTACCGGATGTCGCAGATCCTCGACCTGCACCAGTCGCAGGAGACGTTCGCCAGGCCGACCGGCTTCGACCTGGCGGTTTACTGGCAGGGGTACCTGGCCGAGTTCGAGGCCAGGCTGCGGTGGGGCGAGGCGGTGGTGCGGCTGTCGCCGCACGGGCTGGCGCGGCTGTCCGACCTGGTGACGCCGGGCATGGCGGCCGCGGCCCGGGATTCGGCCGAGCCGCAGGACGCGGAGGGGTGGACGCGGGTGACCGTGCCGATCGAGTCGATCGAGCACGCGCTGGGCGAGTTCCTGCGCCTGGGCGTCGACGTGGAGGTGCTGGCGCCCGCGGAGCTGCGCGAACGCCTGGCCACCACGGTGGACACCCTCGCCCGCCGCTACCACCCCACCTGACCGCACCGCGTCGCCGCCGCGCCGGGTCGTGTCGCGCCAGGAACCTTCGGGACCTTGCCGGACCTTCGGGAGCTTTGAGAGCCTTCGGGGCGCCTGAGATGCCTCCTTCGTGGGGATATCGACAAGGAGACCCCCGCACTCGAGAGAGCGCGCGCCATGGACCTCCACGAGCGCCTGCTGGTCCAGGTCAGCACCAGGGACGTCTACGAGGCGACCACGCTGGCCGGGCACCCCGGCTCCGGCCTGGTCTTCACCGGCCTGGCCGCGCACGACGCCGTCCGGATGGTGCGCCGCCGCGGCTACGACGGCCCGCTACTGGCCGACCGACGCCGCTACAGAGACTGAAAGTTTGGGGTGTCATGTCGATCTCGGGTTTGTGATCAGGCCGGTGTGTGCCAGGAAGGCGTCCAAGAGGTCAGGGCGATACTGCAGCTGCTTGAGGTGGCTGCGGATGATCGCG
>NZ_JABCPZ010000484.1 GCF_013283785.1 Nonomuraea antri | reverse complement strand
CCCCACCACCCCGCCCAGCCACCGCGTCCGAGTAGGCGTGAACCAGTTGGAGTGAAACCAGCCAACGGGCGTTCGAAAGATCGCTTCCCCGCCAACCGCCTGGGTCAGCGGATCGGCCAGGCCACCTGGGTGAGCAGGTCGGCCTCGGCGGTCACGGCCGGGTCGTTGAGGTAGGTCTCCCGGGGCGGGCCGGCGATCTCATGGCCGTGCTCGGTGATCCAGGTGGTCAGAGCGTGGTACGCGGAGGCGATCTCGTCGTGGCGGCCCTGGTGCGTGGTGACCGCGGCGGTGACCGCGTCCAACCGACTGACCTGCACGGGCGATGTCGCGGCTGCGGGCGAGGGTGCGGCTACGGGTGACTCGATCGGGATGCAGACCTCGATGTGACCGTCGTTGTCGGCGTCGATGACGTCCGGGAACACCAGGAAGGGGGCGCCGGCCGGATGCCGACCGGCTTGCGTGAGGAACCCGACGAGGGTGCCGAAGCTTTCGGCGACCGTCGCGCCGATTCCGGCCAGGTCGGTGTGGCGGCGTACGGCGGCCACGGTCTGTGCGGGCAGGGTTTCGAGATTGATCTCGTAGTGCATGAGGCGCTCCTCGCCGTTGATCAATCGGGTGATGGCGGCCAGCATGTGATCGTGGCGATCGCGCTCCGCCTGCAGGCGCTGCCGATGCGCGGCCAGCAGGCCGGCGACGTCCTCCGGGGAGGCCGCCAGCACCTGCTTGATCTCCTCGATCGGCATGTCGAGCGCCCGCAGCCTGCGGATCGATTCCGCCCTGCCTGCCTGGCTGAGTGCGTAGTAGCGATAGCCGTTGAATTCGTCGACCTTCGCGGGCCGCAACAGATCCAGCTCGTCGTAGAGACGTAACGCCTTGGCCGACAGCCGGGTCATGGCCGAGAACGCACCGATCAACACGAACTGGTTCATCGCCAACCCCCATCACCCTCTGGTCCGCCCACCGTCATCCCTCTCCCTAGGGGAAGGTCAATCCGCCGAGTCGAGCTGCTCACCGCGACGCCTCGCCCGCTTGGGCCAACGGTCTGATCTTGCATCTCGGAGCAGAGTGATCTCTTGGCGGGACGAGACATATTGCCTTCCCGGCGGCAAGCCCGCGACCGCCCCGCAGCACGGCCCGATGGAGGTTTCGAGGTTCGTCCATCGAGTAGCGACCGAGGGCGCGCGGGCACTCCGCTGGCTCTGCGATGGCTGCAACGAGGATCTCTCGGTCATGGGAGGCCGGGGGCACAACATCCACCAGCCCAGGCGAACTCCGCGCACCCGTAGACGAGCTCAACGCACCCGCGGACGCCCTCGAAATCCCACACAGCGACTACATGCCGTTCCAGGCAAGCGTCAGCGTGCCAGCAGCCCCGAGCTCCAACCTCCACCCACGCCTGAGATCACCGAGCCGTCCAGACGCCTGCTTCGCAGCCCCCGAACCAGGACGAACCCGAGTCGAGACCTTCCGAACGACAAAATCCCGTCCGATCGCCGTGATCAACCGGATCCCGTCACCTTCAGCCAGCCGTCTCAAGCACGGCCGTCCGGGCGGCCGACATCGTCATACGTCGAACTCGCCCCGATCAGCGCCCTCCAGGAAAGCCTTCCACTCACCGCGTGTGAAGATCAGCGTGGGTCCTTGGGGGTCCTTGCTGTCTCGGACGGCGACAATGCCGGGCAGATTGGTGGCGACTTCCACGCACTGCCCGTCGTCGCCGCTGGCCGTGGACTTACGCCACTCGGCTTCGTCGAGGTTCACCTGATCCATGTCCTGATCGCATCCTCTATCGCCTGGCGCGTGACGCTTTTCGGCCGCGCGTCTGCTCTGATGCCGCCATCTTGTCTGCTCAACGCATGCGACGGCTCCATGGCCAGCGGTCACCTGGCCGAACAGGACCGAGTCCGCCGAGACGACCTCGGATCCATCCCGCAGCCGTGCCAACACGAACGCGCTCATCATCCCAGGAGCGCGTCCAGCCACGATAGGCACGAGCTGGACAGTGATGCGTGGGCATCTGGCCGGTCTCAGCAGGTAAACGCAGTTGGGCCGCCAGGACGCCCCGGGCTGCCGATGGGCCAGCACAGCATGCGCGGTGGGGCGGACCCGGCCACAAACCCCCATCACCCAACGACCCACGCCTCCAGAGCCGCGCAGGCTGGGTGGGGCGGGTGGAGGGACTGTGACACCACCAGCCCCCCAATCGGCTGTACCCACAAGATCACGGGGGCGGACGGGGCAGGTGAGGGACCCGGCTCGCCAACTCGCTATCACCCAACCGCCTACACACACTCGGACGCGGTGGCCGGGCGGGGCGGAGGCTGTCTCTTATACA
>NZ_JABCPZ010000483.1 GCF_013283785.1 Nonomuraea antri | reverse complement strand
GGGTGGGCATGGGCTCTTCTCCTTGACGACCGTACAGGGGGCGTAATAGAACACGTTTCAATACGGTTTTAACCAAGCGCTTGATCAAGAGGTGAGCCGGGTGCACATCGACCTCATCGACAGAGACCGCTACGCGGCCTCAGGCCCGCCCCACGACCAGCTGGCATGGTTACGCACGAACTCCCCCGTCCACCGGCACGAAGGCGAGCCCGACTTCTGGGCGGTGACGCGCTACGAAGACGTCGTCCACGTGTCGCGGCACTCCGACCTGTTCTCCTCCGCCAAGAAGCTCGCCCTGTTCGAGGAACTGCCCGAGGAGCAGATCGCGCTCCAGCGCCTGATGATGCTCAACCAGGACCCGCCGGAGCACACGCGCCGCCGGTCCCTGGTCAACCGGGGCTTCACCCCGCGCACCATCGGGGCCCTCGAACAGCACATCCGCGACATCTGCGACGACCTTCTCGACAAGTGCACGGGTGAGGTCGACTTCGTCACCGAGGTGGCAGCACCCCTGCCGCTGTACGTGATCTGTGAACTCCTCGGCGCTCCCGTAGCCGATCGCGACAAGCTCTTCACCTGGTCCAACAGGATGATCGGCGCGCAGGATCCCGACTACGCCGCCTCACCCGAGGACGGTCCCGCCGCGGCCATGGAGGTCTACGCGTACGCCAACCAACTGGCCGCGCAGCGCAAGTCACAGCCCAAGAACGACATCGTCAGCAAGCTCATCCAATCCGACGAGAACGGCGAAACGCTCGACGAGAGCGAGTTCGACCTGTTCGTCCTCCTCCTCGTGGTCGCGGGCAACGAGACCACCAGGAACGCGGCCTCCGGTGGCATGCTGGCCTTCTTCGACCACCCGAACCAGTGGGACCGTCTGGTCGCCGATCCGTCGCTCGCCACGCCGGCCGCCGACGAGATCGTCCGCTGGGTGTCGCCCGTGAACCTGTTCCGCCGCACCTCCACCACCGACCAGATACTGGGCGGCCAGCACATCAAGGCCGACGACAAGGTCGTGGTGTTCTACTCCTCGGCCAACCGTGACGCGTCCGTCTTCCCCGACCCGGAGGTCTTCGACATCGGCCGCAGCCCCAACCCGCACATCGGGTTCGGCGGTGGCGGCGCCCATTTCTGTCTCGGTAACCATCTCGCCAAGCTGGAACTACGCATCCTCTTCGAGCAGCTGGCCCGCCGCCACCCCCGGATGCGCCGTTCCGGGCCGGTGCGCCGGCTGCGGTCCAACTTCATCAACGGCATCAAGGAACTCCCGGTCAGTTTGACGTAGCCACCTCTGTCCGCCCCGCTGCTCTTCGTCCGTGTCGGCGGAATGCGACGGTACGCGCGGGTGGCGCTGGTGCTCATGCCGGTGGCGTACGTGAGGCATCAGCGCCACCTCGGCCGGCGCGGTGTGCGAGGGCTGGACCTGCGGCGGATGGCGCGGATGCGGCGCAGGATCCGGGTCGTGACCTCGGGGCCGGGACGCCAGCCGCGTTCGATCAGAGCGTTGGCGACGTGTTCGAGAAGGTCGGCCGCCTTGCCGGGGATGACGTCCCTGCGGACGGCGATCACCCGCCAGCCGCGGCGGCGTAGCTCGTCACGGCGGTCCGCGTCGTGCTGCTGATGCAGGGGCGAGGTGTGGAACTCCTGGCCGTCGTACTCGACGGCCAGGCGGAACTCCTCCCAGCCGAGGTCGAGGTATGCGACGCGGTCGGACAGCGGCACCCGGATCTGGGTGGTGGGTCGTGGCAGGCCGCCGTCGACGAGGATGACCCGCAGCCAGCTTTCTCGTGGCGAGGCCGCGCCCGGGTCGGTGAGGCTCAGGGTGTCGCGCAGGCGCCAGGAGTTGAACGGACGGTGCCACAGGGCTTCCATGTCGACACCTTTGCGGGCGAACTGGTCGAGCGCGGCCACGGCCTCTGGACGGGGGAGCCAGCGGGCGCAGTCGAGTGCGGTGCGTTCCATGGTGGTCAGGCGGATGCCCTGGTGTTCGGTGATGTCCTCTTCGGCGAGCTGGGTCAGGTAGGTGATGCAGCCGGGCATGGGCAGGTGGGTGGGGGCGGCGAGCTCGATGGGCCAATCGTCTTCGTAGTCGGTCAGGGCGCGTAGGCCCCAGATGTGTGCTGCTGTCTGGCGGCAGGCGACTGCTTGCGGGATGGCCTGGGTGACTCTTCGGGTGCGGACGATCAAGGACTGGGATGGCGATGCCCCTGGTGACGGGTCCGGGCCCGGGGACTGCCCTGTGGACGAAGACAGCGGCGAGGACGGCGGCGCGGCTGGCTGTGTGGCTTGCCGTGGGCGCGCGGTCGGTGGCGCGGTCTGCCGTGGGAGCGCGCGGGGTTCTGCGGCGGGCTCTTCGGTGGGCTCTTCGGTGGGCGCTGCTGCGGGGTCTGGGG
>NZ_JABCPZ010000482.1 GCF_013283785.1 Nonomuraea antri | reverse complement strand
GATCCCGACTCCGACGCCGACCCCGACTCCGGCTCCGACGCCGGTCGTCCGCCGCCTCCAGCGGGTGATTCCGCGTCCCCTCGCGAGCCGCGGGACGGCGGGTCGTGAGGCGGCGCGCCCTGGCGGCGGCGGCCGCGGTGCTGATGGTCTCGGCGGGCACGACGGCCTGCGGGACGGAGGCACGCGGCATCTGCGGCGTGATCGTCGACTCCACCAGCTACGCGGACCCCGCGACGTCGCGCACCGACGTGACGTCGAAGTTGCCGGCGTTCGCCCAGGGCTGCGACTGGGTGGCCTTCGCGGCCGTGACGGGCAGCTCCGAGAGCAGCTCGTGCCGCCAGGACCCGGTGGCGATCGCGGCCACCAAGGCGGAGAACCCCAACGCCAATCCCGTGGTCGAGGAGCGGATCAGGACCCACCGGATCACCGAGGTGCTGCCGCGCGCGGTCAAGCTGTTCGACTGCCCGGCCGAAGGCGAGGGCTCGGACGTGCTGGGCGCGCTGCGCTACCTGGTCAAGCAGCTCGCCGCGCGGCGGCAGCCCGACCAGGCGCACCAGATCATCGTGTTCAGCGATCTCATCAACAACCGCGGCGACCTGAACGTCAACCGGCTCGACCTGAGCGAGGCCGCGCGCGGACAGAAGATCAAGGAGCTGCGTGACGGACGCCTGCTGCCCGACATGACCGGGTACGCGGTGACGGTGCACGGGTTCCTGCGGGAGAAGCCGTCGGACCCGGACAGGTTCCCGATGCTGGAGAGCTTCTGGCGCGAGGCGTTCGAGACGGCGGGCGCGTCCCCTGTCGACCTGCTCTGAGCGCTGTCGAGAAACGCCGTCGAGAGCGCTCTCTCAACCTCTGCCTTGATCCATTGACACTGTGCCGTCGTCATGTTTCTCTCGTGAGAGAGCGCTCTCTCAATCACTCCGCGCACCCCCCAGGAGCATGTGATGACACCCGCGATCCCGCGCCGCCGCCGGTTGGCGACGCTGGCCGTGACGCTCGCCGCGCTCACCGGCCTGCTCGTCCAGGTGGCGGTGAGCGCGTCCGCCGCCGTTCCGCCGACCCCGTCCGGCTGGTCTCTGGTCTGGTCCGACGACTTCGACGGCTCGGCGGGCAGCCTGCCGTCGTCGTCCAACTGGATCATCGACACCGGCCACTCCTACCCCGGCGGCCCCGCGAACTGGGGCACCGGCGAGATCCAGAACTACACCTCCGACCCGGCCAACCTCGGCCTCGACGGCTCGGGCAACCTGCGCATCACGGCGCTGCGCGGCGCGTCGGGCGAATGGACATCCGCGCGGATCGAGACCAGGCGGGCCGACTTCAAGCCCGCCGACGGCCGGATCCTGCGCATCGAGGGCCGCGTGCAGATGCCGAACGTCACCGGCCAGGCCGCGCTCGGCTACTGGCCCGCGTTCTGGGCGCTCGGCTCGCCCTACCGGGGCAACTACTGGAACTGGCCGGGCATCGGCGAGTTCGACATCATGGAGAACGTCAACGGGATCAACTCGGTCTGGGGCGTCCTGCACTGCGGCGTCAGCCCGGGCGGGCCGTGCAACGAGACCAACGGCCTGGGCGCCAGCCGCGCCTGCCCCGGCGCCACCTGCCAGTCGGCCTTCCACACCTACCGCTTCGAGTGGGACCGCAGCGTGAGCCCCAACCAGTTGCGCTGGTACGTGGACGGCCAGCAGTTCCACGCGCTCAGCCAGTCGCAGTTCGACGCCACCACGTGGAGCAACATGACCGGGCACGCCGGTTACTTCCTGCTGCTCAACCTCGCCATGGGCGGCGGCTTCCCCGACGGCGTGGCCGGCTTCCGCACGCCGACCGCGGCGACCGTACCCGGGCGTTCCATGCTGGTGGACTACGTGGCGGTCTGGCAGAGCGGCACCGCGCCCACCGACCCGCCCGGCGGCGTGGACGCCCGCTCCACCATCCAGGCCGAGCGCTACCAGGCGCAGTCGGGCACCGGCCTGGAGACCACCACGGACATCGGCGGCGGCCAGAACGTCGGCTGGATCTCGGGCGGCGACTGGCTGCGCTACGACGGCGTCGACTTCGGCACGCAGGCCGCGCGCCAGTTCAAGGCCAGGGTGGCCTCGGGTGCGGCGGCCGGGGTCAGCGGCCTGGTCCAGGTACGGCTCGGCAGCCCGACCGCGCCCCCGATCGGCGAGTTCGCCGTCGCCAACACCGGCGGCTGGCAATCCTGGCGGACGATTCCGGCGAACATCTCACCGGTGACCGGCAGGCACACGGTCTACCTGACCTTCGCCAGCGGCCAGCCGGCCGACTTCGTCAACGTCAACTGGTTCACCTTCGCCACGTCGTGAGCGGCGGCGGGGTGGCATGCTGGAGGCCGGAACAAGGAGGAGATCAGCGGATGACCCACCCCTTCGGCACCC
>NZ_JABCPZ010000481.1 GCF_013283785.1 Nonomuraea antri | reverse complement strand
CGGGAGTGGCGGATGGTTCGGTGCGCATCGGATTCCTTTCTGAGGTCCGAGTCGACCGTGCGAAAGGCCGGGTACGGCAGCCAGCGCGAGATGTTTATCAAGAAGTGCGCGGTCGGTGGTAGGCCCTATTCGCAGCCAGAGGTCATTCATAAAGGGGTAATGTGGTGACATCTGCGCTTTAAGGCGACGAAAGGTGCATGTGTGGCGGACGTGTTTCGAGCGACCATCGAGGAACTGGCCGGCGAGTACAACCGGCAGATCGACCGGGTCCGCGAGGCCTACGGCAAACTCAACGAGCTCGAGACCACGGTCAGATCCGGCGACGGCATGATCGGCGTGACCATGGGGCCTCGTGGGCAGGTGCGGGCCATCGAGCTGAACCCGCGGGTCTACCAGCGGCTCTCGCCGTCCGAGCTGGCCGAGGCGATCACCGAGCAGATCCATCGGGGCGCGGCACTGGTGACCGAGCGGACCAAGGAGCTCGTCGGCCCTCTCATGCCCGACGGGCTGCCGTACGAGGAGCTGTTCGGCGAGGACGTGCGGCTCGACTCGTTCCTGCCCGGCCACGTGGAGCCGGACGAATGACGCAGGACGGCTACTACGTCGAGGGCTGGGAGCTGCGGCGGCACGCCCGCGTCATCGGCGAGCGGCAGCGCGACGCCACCGACATCCGCGACGAGCTGCGCGCCGCCTTCGACCGCGACAGGCGCACCCTCGGCGACGACGAGTACGGGGCCGAGCTGGCCAAGAAGCTGCCCGCCATCGAAGCGAAGATCTTCGACACGTTCCAGTCCTACCTCGACGAACTCGAGGGCATCATGAAGGGCCTGCACGGCAACGCCGGCAACTACGGACAGGCCGAGCGGGCCGGGCACTGATGAGCTTCGACGGGTTCCTGGTCCCCGACTGGGCCAAACCGTACGTCGGCTGGGTCGTCGGCATGGACTGGCCGGAAGGCGACGAGAGCGGTTGTTTCCGGCTCGCCGACGCCTGCGTCACGGCGGCGCACCGGCTCGTCGAAGGCACCGACGCCGACCAGCCGCAGAGCGCCCAGATGATCGGCAAGGCCTGGGACGGCGAGGCGCACCTGGCCTTCGCCAAGCACGTCGCCAAGGTGCAGGGCGGCCGGGTGGCCGAGCTGGTCGACCGCCTGATCAACACCGCCGTCGCGCTGAACGGCGTCGGCGTGCAGATCCAGTACGCCAAGTACATGATCGAGGCCACCGTCTGGCTGCTGATCATTCAGATCGGCTACCTGCTGGCCGCCGCCCTGGCCAGCGGCGGCGCCAGCCTCTCGCTCATCCCGGCCAGGATGCAGCTCGCCCGGCTGTCCGTGCGGCAGATCGCCAAGCGGGTGGCGTTCAACATCGCGCTGTTCGCCGGCATCGTCGCCGGGATGGACACCGGCATCCAGGTCCTGCAGATGGCCAAGGGCCGCAGGGACGAACTGGACGTCCGCCAGATCGTCATCTCCGCGGTCACCGGCGGCGCGATGGGCGGCCTCATGGGCCTGATGAACGTCGGGCTCACCGGCCTGGCCACGCCCGCGCTGCGCGCCGGGCTGACCCGCGCCGAGATGACGACCGCCGAGAAGCTGCTGGCCGCAGCCCACTCCTCCATCTACGGCCAGGCCACCCAGTACGCGCTGGCCGGCGGCATCAGCACGGCCGGCTCGCTGGCGGCGCAGGGGACCTTCAGCTGGGAGATGGTGTTCAAGGGCGTCACGTCCAGCGCGCTGGGCGCGGACGGGCAGTACATGGGAGCGGCGGCACTGGGGAACGTGGGAGGCGGCGGCCCGCACCCGAAGGCCGGCGACGGCCCCGCCCCTCACACCACGTTCGACACCCCCACCGGAGACCGCCCCTCCACCGGGGACCGCGCCCTGGGTTCGGACCGCACCACCGACTCCGACCGGGCCTCCGGCTCGGACCGCACTCCCGGCTCGGACCGCACCTCTGACCCCGACCGCGTCTCGGGCGCGGACCGGCCCTCCGGCTCGGATCGGACAGCCGGTTCGGACCGGACAGCCGGCTCGGACCGCGCCTCCGGTTCGGACCGCACGCCCGGCTCCGACCGGGCTCCTGGCTCCGACCAGACCTCCGGCTCCGATCGGACGCCCGGCTCGGACCGCGCCTCCGGTACCGGCCGCGATGGCACCACGCTCAGCCAGCACATCGACACCCGCCCCGAGCAGCCGTCCACGCCCGCGCCGCGCGCCCCTGAGCCGGATCGCGCGCCCCAGAACGGCAGCTCCGTCGGGTTCCGCCCGCAGGACAGCACTCCGGGTGGCACCGCGCCGGCCGCAGGCGCCCCGGCCGTCCGCCCCTCGGACGGGCCTCTCCGCCCCACGGACGCACCCGTCCGGACGACCCCGCACTCGGACGGCGGCGCCCCGGCGGGACGCGCGGGCGAAGGCGGCTCCGGCAGCAGCCAGCCCATCAGCG
>NZ_JABCPZ010000480.1 GCF_013283785.1 Nonomuraea antri | reverse complement strand
GTCGTCGGGCGTGGCGGGGGTGGCGGGGTCGTCGCGCTGGAAGGTCGCGTACAGCCACCACAGGGACGGCACCAGCAGCAGCGCCCCCACCGCGAGCGACCCCAGGCTGGCCGCCAGGACACTGTCGGTCGCCGCGGCCTGCCCGATCCCGACCCCGGGCAGCAGCTCGGGGTACTGGCCGACGCCCCAGCCCCACAGCAGCCCGGCCACGGCGAGCGCGGCGGTGACCCGTACCGCGAGGTAGGAGCGGTGCCACAGCAGCAGCAACGACGTCAGCCCGGCCAGCACGGACAACAGCAGCAGCGGCAGCGCCCGGCCGGTGGTGAGCTCGGTGAACAGCTTCGGCGCGTCGGCGCGCAGCACCAGCAGCCCGGCGCCCGACAGCAGCCCGACCACGACGCCGGCGGCCAGGCCACGGCGGCGGAAGTACGCGGTCAGCTCGTGGTCGCCGGCGCGCTGGGCGTCCCTGGTGAGGTAGACGGCGGCCAGGTAGGCGGCGGTGCCGACGGCCAGCGCCCCGGTGACCAGGGATGTCGGGTTGAGCCAGCTGGTGACCAGGTCGCCCTTGGCGATGCCGGGCGGGACCCGTCCCGAGGCGATGGCGCCGGTGACCGTACCGAGGAAGAAGGGCGTCGCGACCGAGGAGAAGGCGAACGCGGCGCCGAACAGGCGGCGCTGCCACAGCTCGGTCGAGGCCTTGCGGAAGGCGAAGGCCGCGCCGCGCGCGATGATGCCCAGGGCGGCCAGCGTGAGCGGGATGTACAGGGTGGAGGCGATGGCCGCGAACACCGGCGGGATGCCGGTCCACATGAGCACGATCACGAAGATGAGCCAGACGTGGTTGGCCTCCCAGACCGGGCCGATGGAGTGCTCGATCAGGTCGCGGCGGCGGTGGTTCCGTCCGGCGAGCAGGTCCCAGACGCCACCGCCGAAGTCGGCGCCGCCGAACAGCACGTACGCGGTCAGCCCGATCCACAGGACGGCCAGCATGATCTCCGGCAGGGGCATGGGTCACACCACCTTGAACCCGGTGACGTCCTGTTCCTGCGGGGCCAGCGGCACGGGCCTGTCGCGGGTCATGCGGCGCAGGACGTAGACGGTGGCCACGGTCAGCACCACGTAGACCGCGCTGACCAGGACGAACCCGTACACCAGGCCGGGCGCGGGGTTGACGGAGTCGGCGGTGCGCAGCACCCGGTAGACGATCCACGGCTGCCTGCCCACCTCGGTGACCACCCAGCCCGCCTCCAGCGCCAGCGCCGCCGCCACCCCGGACGCGGCGGCGGCCCGCAGGAACCACGGCGAACGCGGCAGGTCGCGTCTTCGCCACCAGGTCACCGCGTACCAGGCGGCCAGCGCCAGCAGCGCCATACCCAGGCCCACCATGATCTGGAACGCCCAGTGCACCACGTTGACCGGCGGCCGGTCGGCCGGCGGGACGCCGTTCAGCCCGGCGATCTCGGCGTTCGGATCCCAGTGGGCCAGCAGCGACAGGCCGTACGGGATCTCCAGCGCGTAGCGCAGCTCGCCGTCCACGGCCACGCCGCCCAGGTGCAGCGGGACGCCGCGCCCGGTCTCGAACACGCCCTCCATCGCGGCCAGCTTGACTGGCTGGTTGTCCGCGACGAAGTGCGCCGCCCAGTCGCCCACCCCGATCTGCACCGGCGTGACGATCGCCGCGACGGTCAGCGGCAGCAGCAGTCCGAGCCGGTGATAGCGGTCGCGCCGGCCGCGCAGCATGGACACCGCGTAGACGGAGGCGATGCCGTACCCGGCGACCATGAACGCCGCCAGGATCATGTGCACGGTCTGCGGCGGGGTGGCCGGGTTGAACATGGCCGCCCACGGGTCCACCGCGACGATCTCGCCGTGCTCCGCGCGGAAGCCGGTTGGCTGCTGCATCCAGGCGTTCGCGGCGACCACGAAGAACGCGCTGGACACCCCGGCCAGCACGATCGGCACGCCGGTCAGCAGGTGGGCGCGCGGCGGCAGCCGGTCCCAGGCGTACAGGTAGACGCCCAGGAAGATGGCCTCGATGAAGAACGCGATGCCTTCGAGCGAGAACGGCAGCCCGATGACCTCGCCGTACACGCCCATCAGGCCCGGCCACAGCAGCCCCATCTCGAACGACAGGATCGTCCCCGACACCGCGCCGACCGCGAACAACACCCCCATCGCCCGGCCCCAGCGCCGGGCCAGCAGCCGGTAGGCCGGATCGCCGGTGCGCAGGCCGCGCCACTCGGCGAGCAGGGTGATGGCGGGCATGCCGACGCCGAAGCAGGCCAGAATGATGTGCCAGCCCAGCGACAGCGCCATCTGCGCCCGCGCGGCCATCAGATCCGCCGCCGGCGCCACCGCCGCCGCCACCGCCGCACGGCCGGGCAGCGCCAGGGCGACGAGATCGTCCATGTCCTTCTTGTTCCTTTTCAGGGGCGGGCGCGCTTCAGGGGGCG
>NZ_JABCPZ010000047.1 GCF_013283785.1 Nonomuraea antri | reverse complement strand
GGTGACGGGTCCGGCCGGCGTGGCCGGCCCGGCGGCTCTGGGCGGGGCGGGCGCGGAGCACGCGGACGCGGCGAGCAGGGCCAGCCCCGCGGCGACCGCCGGCAGGTGTCTCATCGGGCGTTCCCTTCACTCGTGCAGCAGGGTCAGGGCCCTGGCCAGGGCGGGGTCGCGCCCGGCGGCCGCGTCCTCGGGAGTCAGGGGCACGTCGTGGTCGGGCGGCACGCCGATCCGGTCGACGACCTCGCGGTTCGGCCCCAGGTGGTACCTCGTGGGCAGGCTCAGGACGGTGTTGTCGGCGAGCAGGTACTTCCGCACCGGCCCGGAGACCAGGCCGGCGGTCCTGGCGCCGACCAGCGGGCCGGCCCGCAGGTCCTTGACCGCGGCGGCGAAGTGCTCGCACGCCGAGGCGCAGCCGCGGTCGACGATCACCACCAGTGGCAGGCCGAGCAGCGCGACGGTGTCGTCGGTCCGCAGGCTCTGGCAGGCGTCGTCGGCGGTGCAGTGATAGGCGGTGACCGCGCCGTGCACGAACGCGCTCAGCAGCCGGGTCGCTTCCGTGGCGCTGCCCGCGCCGGCGCCGCGCAGGTCGAGCACGACACCGGACAGCGTCCGGCCCTTGCGCAGCCGGGAGATCGCCCGCGCTGTCCGATCCGCGGAGTCGGGCGGGAGGCCGGTCGCGCGTACGTGGGCGATGTCGTCGTCCAGCAGCTTCGACCGCACCACCCGCAGGTCGGAGAGGTCCTGCTGGAACAGGCCGGGCTGGAGCGTCACGCTCCAGCGGCGGCCGGAGCGGGGCCGCAGCAGGGTCAGCTCGACCGGGCGCGCCTCCGGGTAGCGCGGATAGAGGGCGCGGATCGCCGGGGTGGCCCGCCGGTCGATGAAGGGCGCCGAGCCGTTGATCGACTCGATGACGTCGCCCGGGCGCAGCCCGGCCGCCTTCGCCGCGCCAGCCCGTACGGCGATGACGAACAGCGGCGGCACGGCGGCGTCGAGGTCGCCGGCCGCCTGCGACGCGTTCACGTTCGCCTCGAGGCCCAGGCCGTAACCGTCGCCGTCGTGGTGGTCCGGCGGCTGCTCGACGTCGTGCGCCCAGGAGGCGTGCTCGTCGTCGAGAGCGGCCACGATGGCTTCGAGGGTGACGACGCCGAGCCGGTCGCGCAGGTCGGGCACCTGGCCGGTGATCCTCCGGTAGACGGTTTCGAAGGCGGCCCAGTCGGCTTTCCTGTCGCCGGTCAGCGCCGGGAACCGCGCCTCGGGCAGGTCTCGTCCGGCGCGGTGGAGCTCCCGGGTCAGGGCGGCGAATCCGGCGGTGAGCAGGGAGCGGGCGTCCAGCGTTGCGCCCTTGTAATGGTTGCCGAGTACGCAGAAGTACGCCTGCTCGACGACGTCGATCGTGGTGGCGCTCTTCTTGCCAGGGGCGCCCGTGGGAGGCGCGCAGACCGTGCCGGCCGCCGTGCCGCTCTCGCCGCGCGGCGGCGCCGGCGCCGTGCACGCCGTCATCAGGAGGAAAGCGAGCCCGGCGGACGCGACCCGGACGACGGCGGTCACGACAGGCCTCCGCGTATCCGCCTGAAGCAGAGCCAGGTGAGCCCCAAGGTGAGCAGGGCGTAGATCCCGGTCTCGATCCACTGGAAGGGCCAGAAGCGCGCCAGCGGCTGGTAGGTCGCCCGCTGCCGGTAGCCGAGCCGGTTGATCTCGGCGGTGCACGCGTCGGTGCCCAGACCGCCCATGGGGGCGCAGGGTCCCGACGTCGTGGAGACCGGGACGGACCGCGCGATCGTCGAGGACGGCCCCGCCGCTCCGTGACCGCCGCCGGCCCGTCCGGATGGGGCGACCAGGTCGCTGGACAGGACCCAGGCGCCCGCGTGGCCGGGCACGGCCGACGTGCTCAGGAAGATCTGTACGGCGCCGCCCTGCGGCACGAGGCCTTCCACGTTCGTCCGGCCGAGCTCGAACGCCGACGTGACCGGGGGCAGCAGATGGGGCCGGACCAGCAGCGGCATGGCGACCTGGATCGCGGCGAAGGCGATCAGGGTGAGTGCCATGGCGGGCAGGGTGCGGCGCACCAGCACGCCCAGGGTCACGCCCAGGACGAAGGCGAAGGCCGCGTACCCCATCGGCGTGATGCCGCGCGCGCCGAACACCAGCGGAGCCATGCGCGCCATCTCCGGCACGGCCGACCGGTCCAGCGGATCGGACCACCAGGTGACCGCCAGCGCGCACACCCCGGCGGCGGCCATGGCGGCCAGGCCGGTGAGCCCGAGCTTGACCGCCAGCCAGCGGGCGCGGGTGACGCTCTGGTTCCACACCAGCAGGTGCGTGCCCGCCTCCAGCTCACGCGTGACCAGCGGGGCGCCCCAGAAGAGCCCGGCCAGCGCCGGCAGGATCAGCACGACGAGGGTGAGCGCCAGGAAGGGGATCTGGTGCTCGCCGAAGAACCGGTCGAAGAAGTCGGCGCAGGTGTCGTCCGGGGCGCAGGCGGCGATTCCGGCGGCGTAGCGGGAGGCCAGACCCGGGCCGGACACGGCCAGGGCGATACCGAGGACGACGAGCACGGCGGCCGTCATCGCGGCCGAGCCGCGGAACTGGCGCCAGGTCAGCCAGATCATCCCCGCACCTCCTGGGCGGCCCGCCGGTGCTCGGCGGCGCCCCGGTCCAGGTAGGCCAGGACGAGGTCCTCCAAGGTGATCCGGCTGACCGTCCGGTCCGGGTCGCTCATCGGG
The DNA here is from genome assembly GCF_013283785.1 of Nonomuraea antri. GTDB lineage: Bacteria > Actinomycetota > Actinomycetes > Streptosporangiales > Streptosporangiaceae > Nonomuraea > Nonomuraea antri. The sequence goes on along the minus strand of NZ_JABCPZ010000047.1, from coordinate 52,438 downwards.
GCGTCGGCCCTGACCACGAACGTGCTCCGCCGGTCGGTGTGCCGGGCGGAGACCACGTACTGGCCGGCGGGCGGATCGCCGGGATCGCGGCGCGGGCCGGTGATCCGGTGATGGGCGGCCACCAGCCGGTCGGTGCTCCCGGCGATCTGGACGCGGGAGTCGACGAGCACGACCAGGTAGTCGCAGACCCGTTCCACGTCGGAGACCAGGTGGGAGGAGAAGACCACGCTCAGCCCGTGCTCGGCGGCGGCCTCCGTCAACCCCCGCAGGAACTCGTGGCGGGCCAGCGGGTCGAGCGCGGCCGCGGGCTCGTCCAGGATCAGCAGGTCGGGCCGTTTGGCCAGGCCCAGGGTGAGGGCGAGCTGGGCGCGCTGACCGCCCGACAGCCGGCCCGCCCGATGCGCGGGGACGAGGCCGAGCCGCGCGATGCGTTCCCGCGCCATGCCGTCGTCCCAGCGGGGGTTGAGCCGGGCGCCCAGCCGCAGGTGTTCGGCGACGGTCAGGTTCGCGTAGACCGGGGTGTCCTGGGCGACGAACCCGACCTTGGCCAGTTGCGCGGACGTGCCTCCCGGCCGGCCGCCGAGCACGGTGATGCCGCCCGCCGTCGGTTCGAGCCGGCCGCAGGCCAGCTTCAGCAGGGTGGACTTGCCGGCCCCGTTGGGGCCCACCAGCCCCACGACGTGGCCTGCCGGGATGTCGATGGTGCACTCGCGCAGCGCCCAGCGCCCGCCGTACTTCTTGCCCAGTGCCTGGGCTCGCAGAACAGAGGTCACACTATGCCCTCCTGTGAACGGCGCCTCGATCGTCGAGGCATGCCGTACGGGGCCGCGGTCGCACCACGGCCTGGTGCCGGGAACGAAGCTAGGCGCGGCCCCCACCGGCGCGCTTCGGCCGTGCTGCCGAGATCATCTGGCGCTGGAGAACGAGGCGCGGCCGGGTCATCCTCGCGACCTAGTTCTGAAGAGCGGGCGGTCCCGTCACGCCGGCCGATGTGGAACTTACCGGGCAGGCGTGACAATGTGCCGGTGGAGACCAGCGAACGACGGCCGTGGTGGCGGCGGGTGCTCGACCTGTACCGCCGGCTGAACGAGGACGACCCGGCCCCGGACGCGCCAGGGCGGAGCGGCGGCGGGTCTCCGCGACCGTCTCGCCGGGCCCTCGTCTTCGACGTGGTGTTCGCGATCGTCCTGACGGTCCTCGCGGTGACCGTGGCGGCGCAGAATCCGGCGATCGGCGGCGCGGCGCAGCAGCCCGGAGTGATCGAGAGCCTGCGGTTCCCGGCCGACCCCCGCCTCCCCTTCCCCAGCCCGGCGGAGCTCTCCGCGCAGGTGCGGCTTCCGTACCAGGAGGCGCCCGCGTTCCTCGTGGCGCTGACGGCGTTGCCGCTGGCGGTGCGGCGCCGCTACCCGCTCGTCGCCTTCTGGACGGTGCTGCTCGCGACACGGGCCACCCACGCGGACGCGACCTGGATCACCGTGCTGACGTGCGCGATCGCCGCCTACGGCGCCATCGCGCACAGCCGCAACCGGGTCCTGGCGATGGGTGGCCTGGTGCTCGCGGGCGGGCTGCTCGGCGCCGGGTTCGGGGACGTCACGCCGGTGCTGCCGGGCTGGACGGGGCCGTTCTTCGCCCTGCTGGGCGTCGGCGTGCTCGGCAACTTCGTGCGCTTCTGGCGGCGGCGGCTCACCGCGATGCGGCAGGAGCAGGCGGACGCCACGCGCCGGGCCGTCGCCGAGGAGCGCGCCAGGATCGCCGCCGAGCTCCACGACGTGGTGACCCACAATGTGAACGTGATGGTGATCCAGGCCGGCGCCGCCCGCAGCGTGATGGACGCGGCGCCGGAACAGTCGAAACAGGCCCTGCTCGCGATCGAGTCCGGCGGCCGGGCCGCCATGGCCGAGCTGCGCCACGTCATGGGCCTGCTCGCCGGCCCCGGCGGGGAACGCCTCGACGGGCCCGCCGACGGGCTCGAACCCCAGCCCGGGCTCGACCGGCTCGACGCCCTGATGGACCGGGTCCGCGCCGCCGGCGTGCCGGTGGACGCCACGGTGTCGCCGCCCGGGCCGCTGCCTCCGGGGATCGACCTCGCCGCCTACCGGGTCGTGCAGGAGGCTCTCACCAACACGATCAAGCACGCGCCCGGGGCCGCCGCGTCCGTGACGATCGGCCAGGACGGCGACCGGCTGGAGATCGAGGTGACCGACACCGGCGGCACCCGCGGCACCCGCGGCGCCAGGCCCAGGACCGGCGGCGGCAGGGGACTGATCGGGCTGCGCGAGCGGCTCGCCGTCTACGGCGGAACCCTCGACGCCGGACCGGCGGCCGGGGGCGGATACCGGGTCAAGGCCCGCCTCCCGTGGCGGACCGCATGACCGAGCCCCTGCGCGTCGTCATCGCCGACGACCAGGCGCTGGTCCGCACGGGATTCCGCATGATCCTCACCGCCAACGGCATCGACGTGCCCGCCGAGGCCGCCAACGGGGACGAAGCCGTCGCCGCGGTCCGACGTACCAGGCCGGACGTCGTGCTCATGGACATCCGGATGCCGCAGATGGACGGACTCGAAGCCACCCGGCGCATCCTCGCAGGCGGCAGTGCGGACACCCGCGTGCTGATCCTCACCACCTACGACCTCGACCACTACGTGTACGCCGCGCTCGCCGCGGGCGCGAGCGGGTTCCTGCTCAAGGACGTCTCGCCCGAGCACCTGGTGGCCGCGGTACGCCTGGTGCGCTCCGGCGACGCCCTGCTCGCCCCCACCATCACCCGCCGCCTGGTCGAGCGTTTCGCCCGCCGCGACGACCTCAAGCCCATCGTCCACCGCGAGCTGTCCGAGCTGACGCCCCGGGAACTGGACGTGCTGCGCCTGCTGGCCACCGGCCTGAGCAACGCCGAACTCGCCGAGCGGTTGTCGCTGAGCGTGGCCACGGTGAAGACCCACGTCGCCGGCATCCTGGCCAAGCTCGGCCTGCGCGACCGGGTCCAGGCCGTGGTGGTCGCCTACGAGACCGGCCTGGTCTCTCCCGGCGGCGCCGAGCGTCGGTGAGGTCATGCCGCGGAGAGCCGTTCGACACGACTGTCATTCGGCGGGGCAGGTGGTGCCCGGCTCGGCCGGCCTGAGGTCGGTCAGGTACGTGGTGGCGTGTCGGATGGGGCACTTCTTGCCCGACAGGTACAGGACATGGCCCGGCCCGTCGTAGCCGATGGTCACCGATCCCGGGATCATCCTGGTGAAGCTCTCGGTCCACGCGTAGTCGCCCCACGTGCTGCCTGCTCCCAGGAACGGCGGCAGGCCGCGAGCCGGCAGCGGGCGGGACGGGTTGGCGACAGGCAGCGGCCAGCCGGTGCAGCCGAGCGCGTCGAACGCGGCTCCCCCGAAGTTCGGCGAGACCTTCCGCGCCTGGCGGCGGAACTTCTGCAGCTGCGCGTAGCCGCGGTAGCCACGGTCATCCGCGCAGGTCATCGCCAGGACCCCGGGCGCGGCCCAGATCCGTGCGTTGCCGAGAGCGAAATCGGCGAAGCCCGACCCGTCCCCGCGCCGGGCCTTGTCGACCGCCGCGGCGAAGGCGAGCCACCGCGAGTCGTCCGGTCCGGGGTCGCTGATGAAGCCGAAGCTCCGCAGGTGCCATCCGGTCAGCTCGCCCTTGCCGAACTCGGACGACGTGACCGGGATCGGCCTGCGGTCGGCGTCCCGGATGAGCTTGCGCCAGACCGCGCCGGCGTCCTGACCGTGCAACGCGCAGGCGGGGGTGTCCGCGCACCAGGTGGTGAAACGGGTGAAGACCCGTTCCAGGACGGGCAGAGCCCGCAGCGTCTGCTCGGGCCAGCCGTCGACCTGGTTGATCGTCCCGTCGAGATACATGGCGCGGATCCGCTGCGGGAACAGCCGGGCATAGGCGCCGGCGGCCACTCCTCCGTAGGAGTTGGCCATGAAGCTCAGCCGCTCCTCGCCCAGGGCCTCGCGGACCGCGTCCATGTCCCTGGCCACCGACAGTGCGTCCAGGTGGGCGAACAGCCCGGTCTTGTCCGCGCTCCGGCAGGCTTCGAAGGCCCTGGTCATCGCCGCGGCCATGGCCTTGAACCGCTTCCGGCTCCGCGGGTCGGACAGCGACGTTCCAGGCCGCATGCACGACGGGGGCATCTGATCACGCCACACGGTGGCGCGTGGCTTGTAGGCGACGAGGTCGAACCTGCGCCGCAGTTCGGTGAGGTCGGCCGCGCCGCTCTTCAGGTCCTCGATCCCGTCGGCCCCGGGACCGCCGGGGACGCCCAGCACGCTGCCGATCCGGTGCGCGGGCTCGGTGGCGGGCAGCCGGGCCAGGTCCAGTTCGACCTTCGGGCCGTCCGGCTCGGCCCAGTCCACGGGCACCTCGATCGCCGCACATTGCATGCCGGCCGGTATGCCCTGGCCGGCGCAGTCCTGCCAGGTCGGCTGCGTATCCGGGGCGGCGGAGGCTCCCGGGGTCATCCCCGCCAGCGCCGCCGCCACCGTCACCCCGATGATCGCTGCTCTGGTTCGACCGCGCCGCTGCTTGGTTATCGTCATGGTGATCACTCTGGTTTCGCCGACCGGATGGCCACCACCGGGACGTCCTCCGTGTTGGTTTCGGGATGTCCCCCACGGGCTGTCCGGGTGTTGGCGCGCGGGCGGTGTCCGTCAGGCTTGGACGGCGCGCGGCGTGCGGCGTGTGCTGGCCGGTGTCCGGCGTTCGGTGTTCGGCGAGGAGGAGCGTGGACAGGCAGGCGGAGAGGTGGCGGGTGCTGATCGCCGCTCCGGTGCGGGCGCGATCGCGGCGTGAGCTCGCTTACGTGCTGACGTTGCCGTTCCTGGTGGTGACCGGTCTGGTTCATCTCGTTCTCATGCTGCTGAGCGTCATCCTCACGGCGAATCTCGTCGGAGTGCCGATGCTGGCCCTGAGCGTGATGGCGGGCAGACGGCTCGGCACGGCCAATCGACGGCTGGCACGAGCGTGGGCCGGGGTGCGGGTGCCCGATCCCGGCCCGTTCCGTGCCGGGCCGGGCCTGGTGAACCGGCTCGGCGCGGCGCTCGGCGACGTGACGGGATGGCGCGCCGTCATCCACGGCCTGCTCCGGCTGCCGGCGGCCGTGGTCGCCGGTGCGTCCGCCGCCGGGTTGTGGGGAGGTGGCCTGCTCCTGCTCGGCTGCCCCCTGTGGGGGCGGTTCGCCGCCTTGGCCCACCTGTCTCCTCCAGGCTGGCCGGTCGCGGCGCTGCTGAGCGCCGCCGGACTGGCGCTGCTGCTCCTCGCTCCGTGGGGCGTTCACCTCGCCCTGGGCCCCGAGCGCATGCTCGCCCGTACGCTGCTCGGGCCCGCGCCGGGCGACACCCGGATCCGCCGGCTGGAGCAGGCACGGGCGCTGGCGGCGGAGGACGCGGTCGCCAGGCTCCGCCGTATCGAGCGCGACCTGCACGACGGGACGGCGGCACGACTGGTGACGCTGGCCATGAGCCTGGGCATGGCCAAGGACGAGCTCGAACAGGCCGAGCAGCACGAACATGATGAGCAGCATCAGCAGCAGGAACGGCTCCAGCGCGCCCGCGTCCTCGTCGACAGTGCGCACCGCAGCGCCAAGGAGACCGTCGCCGAGCTGCGTGACCTGATCCGCGGCATCCACCCGCCGGCACTCGACCAAGGGCTGGAAGCAGCCCTCGCCACGCTCACCGCCCGGAGCCCGATCCCCGCCCGGTTCGCAGCCGACCTGCCCGAGCGACCGGCTCCCGCCATCGAGGCCATCGCCTACTTCTGCACGACGGAACTGCTCGCCAACGTCGTCAAGCACAGCGGCGCCAGGCACGCCGCCGTCGAGGTCCGGGCGCGTAATGGACTCCTGACCCTGCGGGTGCGCGACGACGGCACCGGGGGTGCGGTGATCGGTGCCGGCGGCGCGGCGATCGGCGCCGGATCCGGCTTACGCGGGCTGGCCGCCCGGGTCCAGACATTTGACGGCATGATCGACATCCAGAGCCCGCCCGGAGGACCTACGGTGATCACAGCCGAACTCCCCTTGCACATCTGAACGGAGCCGTGCATGCGCATCGTGATCGCCGAGGACGCCGGGATGCTCAGGGAGGCCCTGTGCATGCTGCTCACCTCTCGCGGCCACGAGGTGGTGGCCGCCGTGGGCGATGGCGACGCGCTCCTGACGGCCGTGGCGGAACACGGCCCCGACATCGCCGTGGTCGACGTCCGCATGCCGCCTTCCCACACCGACGAGGGACTGCGGGCCGCGATCCAGATCCGCCGAGATCACCCGGAGGTCGGCGTGCTGGTGTTCTCGCAGTACATCGAGACGCGTTACGCGACCCAGCTGCTCGCCGGCGGCGCCCACGGCGTGGGATACCTGCTGAAGGAGCGCGTCGCCGACATCAAGGACTTCCTGGCCGCGCTCGACCAGATCGCGGCCGGGCAGACCGTCCTCGACCCCGAGGTCGTCACCCAGATCATGGGCGCCAGCCGCCGCGCGGAGACCCTGGGCACGCTCACCCCGAGGGAACGCGAGGTGCTGGCCATGATGGCGGAGGGCCGTTCCAACAACTCCATCGCCGCCGCGCTGTTCCTGTCGTACGGCTCGGTGGAGAAGCACGTGACGCAGATCTTCACCAAGCTCGGCCTGTCTCCGTCGGACAACGACCACCGCCGGGTACTCGCCGTCCTGCACTACCTGCAGGCCTGACCATCCCACCCGCGAGGTGTGTCCGGGAACTTCTACCTTCCGGCGGACCCGACGGTTGATGTCGTTCTGTCGTCGGGCCACGATATCGTCCCGATCATGGCGCTCGATCGGATCACTTCGGAGATGTTGCTTCAGCACCCCGTGGCACCTGACGGGCCCAATCCGGATCTGCGATACGCACAGGTACTTGCGAAACAGGTCGAGGCTTTGCGTGAACAGCCCCGCGAAACCTGGCCCAGCCCGGACGCCCCGGCGGGACCGCTCAGGAGCCTCGGCGCCGAACTGAAGCATCCAGGCTGGTACGACCTCGCGCGCCTGGCATATCTCGAGGCGATCGACGTCTACCGCGAGGACGTCGCCACCGACCATCTGGACGATTACCGCCACACGTTGTGGTCCCTGGGACGCGTTCTCGTGGAGCTCAGGCGCTACGAGGACGCGCTGCCGATCCTGCAGGAGGAGCGGCTGGTGAGCCTGCGCCTGGCGGTCGTTGACGGCTCCGCCCTCGATCTGGCGGACGACGCGCGAACCACGTCCATCGAGATTCTGGTGAGACTCGGACGGCACGGCGAAGCGCTCGACTCGGCCGCGGAAGCAGTCCGTGAAATCCGTCAGCAATCAGCTGGCCGGCGGAAAGACCATGCGTTGGCGTACGCGCTCGGCCGGTTCGCGGACCGCCTGGCCGGCGCCGGCCGTTTCGACGAAGCGGTCGACGCCGCGGCCGAGGCGGAGAAGATCTGGCGCAGGTACAACGACGCCGATGACGAACCGGATTGGAACATCAACACCCAGCACGGCAAAGCGTTGGAGCGGCTGAGCGAAGCTTTCGCCCAGGTCGGCCGATACGAGGAGGCGTACGCGGCCCTCGTCGAACGCGTGGAGATGCGCAAGCGACTGGTCGACGCGGACGACGACTTCAACGAAGAGTTCGTGTCGCGCGGCCTCGCCATCACCCTGAACAACGTGGCCCTCGATCTGGGCCGGTTAGGCCGGCATCACGAAGCGCGGGCCACCTTCGAAGAAGCCGTAAGTCTCGATCGTGCACTCGCAGCGCGAGCGCTGGATCGTCAACACCGGTTCGAGCGCTTGTTCCCCGACGAGGAGGACTTTCTCGACGCAGGCGATGAGCCGATCGGCAGGGAGCTTTTCGACGACGGCGGACTGAGTGAGGTCAACGACCTTTTCGATGACGAGGAACTGGACGAAGAATTCATCGAGACCATCGAGTTCGACGACCAGATCCGGGACGATCACCTCACCGATTTCCGCACGAAGGTTCGCGAGGCCGACCTGCACCTGTGCGTCAGCCTCTACAACCTGGGCTCATGCCTCCACGGGCTGAACCGGCTCGAGGAGGCGTTGGCGGCGGACTCCGAGGCGGCCGAGATCGCCCGCCGCCACCAAGGCGCCGACTCGCAGCTCGCACTGGCGTTGAACAACAGGGCATGCGTCCTGGCGGACCTGGGCCGTCATGAGGAGGCGCTGGAGGCCGTACTGGGAGCCGTCAACCTGCTCATCACCCTCGCCGCCACCGACCCCGAGGCGCATGAGCGGACCCTCGCGCTCGCATTGCATACGTTGAGCGTGTCAGCGTCGGGGCTGAACCCGCACGAGGAGGTGGTCCTGACCGCCTCACTGCAGTGCCTGGCCCTCTATCGGCGCCTGTACCGACGCGACCCCCACCGTCTGGCGGGAGATCTCGCCTGCGCGTTGGCCGATCACGGCCTCGTACGATCCCGGCGAGGCGAGCACGCCGAGGCGCTGGCGGCCACGGCGGAGTCGGTGGAGATGTACCGGCGGCCGGCCACCCGACATCCGGCGCGCTACAACAGCGGACACGCGCATGCGCTGCTGACCTTCGCCGAGGTCCGCACGGCCGTCAGCGAAGCCCAAGCCGAAGGACGCGCGGCCGCGGAGGAGGCGGTCGCGCTGCTCCAGTCGCTCGCCGCGACCGTACCCGAGGCCTACGAGCACCGCTTGAGCCCCGCGCGCTCAGTCCTGCGCCGCCTGGATTAGACGGACGTTCTTCCCTGGTGCTGCGCCGAGATCCCTGCCGGTTTCGGCGCCGTACTCGTCCACGACCGTGAAAGACGCGTCCTCATGCCCGCTTCGTGACCAGCGCGCGTACCCACAGGTAGCCGAGCAACGAGAGCCCGGCGCACCCGGCGATCGCCATGATGACCGGCCCCGCCGACGGCGGGCCGGACAGCAGGCCGCGCAGGGTCTCGGTGAGCGGGGTGAACGACAGGTGCCGAGCCAACGACCGCACACCCGGCCCCCGCTTGCCGGCCGGCACGAGCCCGATCGTGATCCCGATGGCGACGAGGCTGGCGAGCATGGCGTCGTAGCAGGCCAGCGGCACCCGCCTGGGGCAGCGGAAGTCGATGCCGTCCAGGACGATCTCGTTCCGGTACGCCCTACGCGGCCTCGCGGCGGCCACGATCAGTAAACCGTTCATGGTCGCTACGGTCGTTGAACGCTCTGATGCCCGGCCGATGCCGCGCTGACACGACCGCTGACGCGGGCGCCGCCAGCCCTCATGCCTCACGCATCCGACAAGATCAGAAAGTTCTGACCTGAGAGAATTCGCCAAGGGCCGGAGATCAGTAGTCCGACTTCGCCAGGTCGGCTTGTGCGGAGACGCCGCGCAGCATGACGGCTGCGAAGATCGCCACCCCGGTGAGGATCAGGGCCGCGAGGCCGCCCGTCCACGCGAGCGCCTGGGTGAACGACGTCACCGCGGCGTCGGCGAGCGCACGTCCGAGCGCGGTGGGCAGTTCGGTGGCGAAGGCGAGGGCTGCGGCGAGCGTCTCCTCGGCCGCCGAGAGCACATCGCCGGGCAGGCCGGCGGGCGCATGGGAGGACAGGCCGGTCCGGTAGAAGCCGAGCAGGACGGAGCCGAGAACGGCTGTGCCGAGGGCTGTGCCCACTTCGTAGGCGGTCTCGCTCACGGCTGCGGCTTGTCCGGCGTGCTCCGGGCGTACGGAGCTCATGATGATGTCGTTGGTCAGCGTCAGGCCGACCCCGGCGCCGAGCCCGACCAGGCACAGCGAGATGGCGATCACGAACGGCGGGGTCTGGGGTGTGAGGAACAGCAGCATCCCGAATCCCGCCGCGGTGATGACGCCGCCCGCCGACACGAGGATCGACGCGGGGATCTTCTTGATGAGCGCGGCGGCGAGGAACCCCGCGATCGCGGAGACCGCGGCCTGCGGCAGCATCCAGAGGGCGGCCTGAACGGTGGAGAGTTCCGCGACGAGCTGCAGGTGCTGCGTCAGCGCGAAGAGCGCGCCGACCAGGGCGAACACCGACAGCAGGTCGACCACGACCGCGCCGGTGAAGGAGCGGACCCGAAACAGCCGGACGTTGATCATCGGGTTCGTGATGCGCAGCTGGCGCACCACGAACAGCACCAGAAGCACGGCGCCAACGACGAACGTGATGAGCGCCGCCGGCGGCTTCTCTCCCTCAGCGAGGGTCTTCACGCCGTAGACGAGCGTCACCATTCCGGCGAGGGAGAGCGCGATGCTGGGGACGTCGATGCGTCCCGGCATCGGGTTGGCGCTCTCGGGCACGAAGATCGGGGCGAGCGCCAGCAGGATGATCATGACCGGGATGTTCATCAGGAAAGCGGCCTGCCAGCTGAAGGCTTCGATGACCCAGCCGCCGACGATCGGGCCCGCCGCGGCGCCCGCGGAACCCATCGCGGCCCATACCGCCATCGCCGTGCGGCGCTGGTTCCGATCGAGGAACATGTTGCGGATGATCGACAGCGTCGAGGGCATGATGGTCGCGCCGGCCACCCCGAGCAGCGCTCGGGCGAGGATCAGCATCCACGCCGCGCTCGCCAGCGCTCCCAGCACGGACGCCGCCGCGAACCCCACCGCTCCGATCAGCAGGAGCCGGCGGCGGCCGATCCGGTCGCCGAGGGACGACATCGTGATCAGCAGACCCGCGAGCATCAGCGAGTAGATGTCGAGGATCCACAGTTGCTCGGTGCCGGAGGGCTGGAGATCCGTGGTGATCGCGGGCAGCGCGAAGACCAGCACCATGCCGTCGATGGCGATCAGCAGCATCGGCAGCACGAGCACTGCCAGTCCGATCCAGGTACGAGCTGTCGCTCGCTGCGTGTTCTCGGTCGTCTCTCCCTCTCGAGCCAGTTACTTCACCAAACGGTATACTACACCAAGCGGTATACTAACCCTGGAGGCGAGGAGGGTGACATGGCACGACCGAGCGGGCGATCAGCGATGATCGAGGCGGCCCTGCGCGTCGTCGAGGAACGCGGCATCACCGCGCTCACCCTGGACGCGGTCGCCGTCGAAGCCGGGGTGACCAAGCGCGGGCTGATCTACCACTTCCCGACGAAACACGCGCTGCTCGCCGGGATTCACGAGTTCCTCGCGGATCGCGTCGAGCGGGGACTGCGCGAGGCGACCGGCAAGGAACCGGAGGACGCGACGCTCGTCGAACGCACGAGGGGATACGTGCTGGCGTGCACCAGCGCCTCCACGCGTCTGGAGACGCGTCTCATCGCGGAGGCGGGCAACGAGCCCGACTGGATGGCTCCCTGGCAACGGGTCTACGACCGCTGGTTCCCCGGTGACGCGGTGCCGATCGACGAGCGCGACGACGAGGCGATGCGGTGCCTCATGGCGCGTATGGCCGCCGACGGGTTCTGGGGATACGAGAACGCCCTCGGCGCCTCCCTGCCCAGCGGGGTCAGGAAGCGGCTCGTCGACGAGATTCTCGCTCTCATCCCCGAGCCGCCGGCGCCCTGAGCGGCAAGGCTCTTTCCGCTTCCTTCTGCTGCCCGAACGATCAGACTGCCCGAACGATCAGACTGGCCGACTACAGAGTCTGATAGTCGCGATATTCGCGGGAAATCGACAGCTTCGCGACTTCCTCGAGGTCCCTTCGGCCTGATTCAGCGCACCGAAGAAGAAAGTCGTGGACGATTTCTCTCGGCCAACCGGCGGCGGCCGCGGCCGGCCAGACGCGGAGCATGTCGATCGGATCGCGTTGCTCCACGAAGCGCAGGATCCTGCTGATGTCATCGTCGTCCGGAACCATCCGCAGCATGGCCATCGCCCGGAACGCGCCATCGGTCAGGTGGTCGTCATCCAATTCCAGGCACCAGAAGATCGGCGATGTGTCGCGGTCGGAGGATCTCCCCAGCCGGACGATGGCATTGCCCAAGGCCGCGTACGTGGCTGCATATGCCGGTTTACGAGAGACGGCGAGATCCTTCAGAAAAGGCAAGGCCCGGTCATCCCCGCACATCCCCAGAGCCATGATCATCTGATACTGCGTCTCCCAGGTGCGGCGCTTTTCTACTTCTCGCCGCAGGGCGGCGAGAAGGGCCGGTACGGCCGCCGGATCCTGCAGTTTCCTCAGCCTCTTGGCGGCGGCGCGCCGTCGAGGCGATGAAGCATCCGCCAGTTGATCCACAGCCTCGCGAAAGCTCAACGTCATATCTTCTCCCCATCGGGTGAGCTGGTCAGAACTTCCAGAAAAAGGCACCATGTTCGCCGCCGTTCGGCATTTTACTTCTCTGGCCTTTGTCGTGGAGCGTCCGAACCGGAATCGTCAGGACGCCGGGGTGAGCAGGGCGCGGGCGGCGCGCTCGGTGTCGGGGGGTGCGGTGGCGATGACCGCGTCCAGGGTGGTGCGGGCGGTCTCCAGCTCGTGGATGGCGGCCTGGATGCGGGCGCGTTCGCGGTGCAGGTCGAGCAGGAGTTCGGGGCAGTCGGCGATGAGGGCGTCGCCGTCCTTGCCCATGCAGGGCAGCAGGTCGGCGATGGCGGTCGTGGACAGTCCGGCGGCGAGCAGGTTGCGGATGTGGCGGACGGTCGCGACGTCCGATTCGGCGTACTCGCGGTAGCCGCTGGGCAGGCGCTCGGGGTGGAGGAGGTCCTGTTCCTCGTAGTAGCGCAGGAGACGCCGGTTGACCCCGGTGCGGCGTTCGAGTTCCCCGATGCGCATGGTTCCTCCGGCGTGCGGCTTGACTGTCACATCGATGTGACAGTTTAGCTTGGCCGCATGACACCGCCATCTGAACGAGAAGTCGCAGGTCGGAGCCCGGATGCCGTCGGGGCGCGACAGTGGGCCGGGCTCGCGATGCTGGCCCTGCCCACCTTGCTGCTCGCCATGGACGTCACGGTGCTCTACCTCGCCGTGCCGCGATTGTCGGCCGATCTACGGCCCACCGGCGAGCAGCTGTTGTGGATCACCGACGTGTACGGGTTCATGATCGCCGGTTTCCTCGTGACGATGGGGACACTGGGCGACCGGATCGGGCGACGCAGGCTGCTGATGTGGGGAGCGGGCGCGTTCGGCGTGGCATCGGTGGCCGCCGCGTACGCCCCCAGCGCGGAGGCGCTGATCGCCGCCCGCGCCCTGCTCGGGATCGCGGGCGCGACGCTGATGCCCTCCACGCTGGCACTGATCAGCAACATGTTCCGTGACGCACGCCGGCGAGGGACCGCCATCGGCATCTGGGCGGCGAGCATGTCCGGCGGAGTCGCCCTGGGGCCGGTGGTCGGCGGGGCGCTGCTGGAATCGTTCGGATGGGGGGCGGCGTTCCTCATCGCCGTGCCGGTGATGGCGCTGCTGCTGGTGGGCGGGCCGCTGCTGCTCCCGGAGTACCGCGACACCACCGCGGGACGGTCCGACCTGGTCAGCGTCGCACTTTCCCTGATCACCATGCTGACGATCGTGTACGGCGTCAAGCTGCTGGCCCACGGCGGCGACCCGATCCTGAGCGGCGGGATCGTCCTGGCCGGCCTGGCCGCCGGAGCGGTGTTCCGGCGGCGGCAGCTCAGGCTCGCCGCCCCGGTGCTCGACGTGACGCTCTTCCGCAATCGCGCACTCACCGGCGCCCTGCTCGTCCTGCTCCTGGGCCTGGCCGCCACCGGCGGCACCTACCTGTTCGTCACGCGATTCCTCCAGGGCGTCGCGGGACTGTCACCGCTGGCGGCGGGCCTGTGGCTGGTTCCCTCGTCGGTCGCCATGATCCTCACCTCCCTGGCCGCCCCCGTCCTGGTACGGCGGCTGCCCGTACGGTTCGTGGTCGCCGGGTCCCTGGCGGTATCGGCGGCCGGCTTCCTCCTGCCGGCCCTGCTCGACCAGGCGGCCGGGCTCCCTCTCCTGATCGCCGGCATCGTCGTCGTCTACGTCGGCCAGGGCCCGATCATGGCGCTGGGCACCGGCCTCGTCGTCGACTCCGCCCCGCCGGAGAAGGCCGGATCCGCTGCGGCCATGTCGGAAACGAGCACCGAACTCGGCCTGGCGCTGGGCGTGGCCGTCCTGGGCAGCGTCGGAGCCGCCGCCTACCGCCAGGCCATGCCTGACGCGCTGCCCGCCGGCCTCCCGCCGGAGGCGACCTCCGCCGCCCGCGACTCGATCGAGGCCGCGGTCACCGCCGCCACACGGCTTCCGCCCGCTCAGGCGGAGGCCGTACTCGTCCCCGCCCGGGAGGCGTTCACCATGGGACTCAACCTGGTCGCCGGCATCGGCGCGGCCGTCACCCTGGCCCTGGCCGTACTCGCCTTGATGGTCCTGCGCAGACGGTCACCGGCCGCGGACGCCTGAGACCCGCCACGGCCGAACGGCCTCTTCGACCTCGGTCACGCCCAGGTAGCAGGTCACTTGGCGGGTGAAACCCGGGAATTCCTCGCCGCACTCGCGTCCCCCGGATCCGCGACTGCAGATTTTTTGCAGCCGTTCTGCATACCCCGTCTGTGATCTTGCCAGTGGACGCGCGTGCGTATGTGCTCGAACGCCCGATCACTCACCCCACAGGAAGGTGGAGGCATGGAAAAGATCGAACGTCCGGTCGACGAGAGCTCGCCCAAGAAGAAGGTCAAGCTGGAGATCAAGCGACTTGAGAAGGTCGAGACCACTCAGGTGGCCCGCCTCAACGGCTGATCGTAGGTAAGTGCTCCATCGGCCGGTCAGACGCATTCTGGCCGGCCATCCCACGTCCAGCCAGCGAAAGGGATCTCGTGCGTCTGCCCCGCGTCAAGCGTGTCCACCAGCCGACGGCCCTGCCGAGGGACCGCATCCTGATCGGCCTCATGCAACTGGGGGTCTCCGCCGAGATCCAGGACGACGAGGACGGCTCGATCGCCCGGCTGCTCGATCTGATGGACGGCACCCGGACCGTCGAGGAGATTCTCGAAGCCTTCGCCGAGACCCATCCGGGCGCCGACGAGGACGACCTGCGCGAGGTCATCGACGGCCTGGTCGCCAACGGGTTCGTCGAGGACGCCGGTGCCCCCGTTCCGGCCGATCTGACCGAGCGCGAGGTCGCCCGGTACGCGTCGGCCAGTCACTACTTCGCCTGGATCGACACCACCCTGCGCAGTTCCCCGTACGAGATCCAGGCTCGGCTGAAGCAGGCTCGGGTAAGCCTGCTCGGCGTCGGCGGCACCGGTTCCGCGGTGGCGGCCGGGCTGGTCGCCAGCGGCATCGGCGCGCTGCGGCTGGCGGACTTCGACGTGGTCGAGGAGGACAACCTCACCCGCCAGCTGCTCTACACCGAGGCCGACATCGACCGGCCCAAGGTCGAAACCGCCGTGGCCCGGCTGCGAGCCATGAACAGCCTGTGCGATGTCACCGGAGACACGGTCAGGGCCGAGGGCCCCGACGACATCGTCAAGCTGATGGAAGGCTGCGACGTGTTCGTCCTGTGCGCCGACGAGCCGGACCCCGACATCATGTTCTGGACGAACGAGGCGGCGCTCCGCACGCGCACGCCCTGGTTCGTCAGCTTCTACACCGGGCCGATGGCTGTGGTCGGCTCGTTCGTGCCCGGCGAGACGGGCTGCTGGGTGTGCCTGCGCAGGCAGGAGGACCAGCGCGAGATGAACGCGCATGGCCGTGCCCTCACCGAAAAGAGGCCGAACGCGGTGATCGCGGCCAGCGCCAACGTCAGCGGGCACCTGTGCGCGCTTGATGTGATGTACCACTTGGGCGGGCTGCCGGTGCAGGCTCGAGGCCAGCTCTTCCACTGGAACTACGCCGTCTGGGATCACTCCTACAACGTCCAGGTCCCGCGCTTCGACGACTGCCCGGCCTGTTCGGTGAACCCGTCGTGACCGGCGCGGTCGAGTTCCACCCGCTGATCAGCCGCCCGGACGACGACGATCCCGACGTGGTCGTGGTCGGCCGGCCGGAGATCGGCGAGTTCGTCGAACTGCCCGCCGAGTACGGCGAGGCCATCCGCCTGCTCGGCGACGGCCTGACGGTCGAGGAGGCCGAGCGACGGCTTGCCGACGAGCGGGACGTGGAGATCGACGTCGCCGAACTCGTCGAAGTGCTCTCGGACCTGAACTTCGTCGCCTCGGTGGACGGCAGGAAGCTGCCTGCCACCGAGGTGCCGCGCGTGCACTTCCCCCGCCTGGCGGCCCGGCATGTGTCGTGGATGTTCAGCCTGCCGATGAAGGCGCTGTGGGTGCTCGTCGTGGCCGCCGCCGTGCTCACGCTGGTCGCCGATCCCGGGCTGCTGCCGCACTACGAGCACTTCTTCTGGAGCGAGTACGTCGGATTGTCGGTGCTGGGCGCCACCGTCATGATGTCGGTCACGCTGAGCGTGCACGAGATGATGCATCTGGTGGCGGCCAGGTCGCTGGGCGTGCCGGGACGCATAGGTTTCGGCACCCGGCTGCACAATCTCGTGGTGCAGACCGACGTGACCGCGGTATGGGGCGTGCCCCGGCGGCGGCGCTACCGCGTCTACCTGGCGGGCATGGCGGGAGACGTGTTCCTCCTGGCGACGCTGACGCTGATGGTGGCACACCTGCCGCTGCCCGGCCTGGTTTCGGCGCTGTGCCGATCGCTCGTGGTGGCCGTGCTGATGACGATCCCGTTCCAGCTCCAGGTCTACATGCGCACCGACCTGTACTACGTGCTGCGTGACCTGCTGCGGACCCGCAACCTCTTCGACGACGGCCTCGCCTACGCCGGCCACCTGCGTGACCGGGTACTGGCCCGGCTGCTCGGACGTCCAGGGCCGGGCCAGGATCCCACCGCGGAGCTGTCCGTCCACGAGCGGCGGGCCACCCGGATCTACTCGGTGTTCCTGGTGACGGGAGTGACGATCACGCTGACCTCGGTCGTGCTGTTCGCCGCGCCGATCGCGATCGCGGGACTCCTGCGGGCAGTGGGCGACGTGGCCGGCGGGCTGACCGGCGGGCCGCTGCTGCCGGGGCTGGACGCGGGCCTGCTGATCCTCATCGAAGGCTGCATCCTGATGCTGTTCGTGGTGACCTTCGTGCGCGGGCACCGGCACTGGTTCCGCCGCCGCCGTCCGCGGACAGCCTGATCGCGAGCCGGCGTCGCGAGGGATCGCCCACCTCCTCTGGACGCGGATCGCGCACCGATCAGGTTTCCGCGCGGCGACCGTCTGTACCAGTGAGATCGACTCACAGGAGGCTGGCACGATGCGGAAACTGACCTTCGCGATGAACGTGACCCTGGACGGCTACATCGCCGCGCCCGGCGACGACCTCGGCTGGAGCGGCGGGGACGGACCGGACGCGTCACCGAACGCCGAGCTGTTCCAGTGGTGGTCCGACCGGGTGGCCGCGACCGGCCTGGCCCTGTACGGGCGCAAGCTGTGGGAGACGATGAGCTCCGACTGGCCGACCGCCGACAAGCGGCCGGGCGCCACACCGGCGGAGATCGAGTACGCGCGCCGCTGGTGTGACATGCCGAAGGTGGTGTTCTCGTCGACGATCGGCCAGGTCGACTGGAACGCCCGCCTGGTCACCGGAGACGCGGTCGCCGAGATCGCCCGGCTCAAGGCCGGGGACGGCGGCCCGATGGACATCGGCGGCGCCACGCTCGCCGGTGCCGCCATGCGTGCCGGACTGATCGACGAGTACGTGCTGGTCACCGCGCCGGTCCTGGTGGGCGGCGGCACGCCGTTCTTCACCAGGCTGGACGGCTGGGTGAACCTGAACCTGGTCGAGACGCGGACGTTTCCCGGCGGCCTGCTGATGACCCGATACGAGACGAGGCGATGAGGAAACCCCTGCTCGTGTCCCGCATGAACTGCTGACCGACTCGCTGAAGACGAGGACGCCGGCCCGCGCGCTGGTCACAGCGTCGCGGGCAGGCCCAGCCACGGTTTGTCGGTGGCGTCGAATCCGGTGAGCTCGGCGATCTTCCCGTCGGCGATGCGCAGGACCGCGATGGTGAACAACCGGTGTTCCGGGTCGCCGGGGGCGCGCAGGTACAGCGCGGCGGCGGGCATGCGGTTGACCGTCGTGGCGATGCAGCGCCAGTCGTCGTAGCCGCGCCGGAAGAGCCCGCTGGAGACCCAGCCGTCCACCGCGTCCTCGGCCGTGACGACCAGGGCGCCCGGGTCGGGCAGCATCGTGAAGCGCAGGTCGTCGCGCAGCAGGGCCGTCAGCCCGTCGAGGTCGTTGCGCTCGTGGGCGTCCATGTACGACCGCACCACGCCGCGCTCGTCGTCCGACAGCTCGTGCGTGGCAGGGCTCCGCCAGTCGAGGCGGCGGCCGGGCAGCCGCTCGCGCATCGTGACGCGCGCCCGCTGCAGCGCGCTGGTCACCGACGCGACGGTCAGCTCGAGGACGTCGGCGGCCTTCGACGCAGGCCAGCCGAGGACGTCGCGCACGACGAACACCGCCCGCTGCCGCGGCGGCAGATGCTGCACGGCGACGATGAACGCCAGCTCGATCGTCTCCCGCGCCACCACCGATTCCTGCGGGTCCTCCGGGAGCATCCGGTCCGGGTAGGGCTGCAGGTAGTGCACCTCCGAGCCGGCGCCGGGCAGCTCGGCAGGCACGGGTACGCGGTCGTTGCGCTTGTCCAGGAAGTCGAGGCAGGCGTTCGTCGCGATCCGGTACAGCCAGGTCCGCAGCGCGGCGTGACCTTTGAAGGACTCCCGCTTGTTCCACGCCCGCAGGAACGTCTCCTGCGTCATGTCCTGGGCGTCCTCGTAGTGGGCGAGCATCCGGTAGCAGTGCACGTGCAGCTCACGCCGGTAGCGCTCGGTGATGAACGCGAACCGTGCCGCGTCCTTCGAGCGGGCCGCCGCGATGAACGCGTCCTTGTCGTCGCCTGGCAGGCTGCCGTCGGTCATGGTCGTCAATCCTTCCGCGGGTGGCGAGGGGCTACCAGGACTGACGACGTGACGGAGGATTTCTGATCGGTGAATTCGCCGCGCTGCGGAGGGCCTGGGGGGTGACGCCCACTGAGCAAAGGGGGTCCACCGCGGCGGCGGACCCCTCGTGAGCGCGCTGCGTCAGTCGCAGGCACTTCTTCCAGTGGCGCCCTTGCCCTGGTTGGCGCTGCCCGAGCCCTGATTGGCCGTGGCGGTGCCCCAGACGCAGATACCGGGCGCCCAGAGCATGTTGCCCCAGTGCCAGCCGTTGTTGCCGGCCTTGTACGTGAAGCTGTCGCTCCGCCCGTCCTCGGTCCAGATGCGGATCACGCCCGTCGCGCGGGATGAGACCTTGATCTGCACCCAGTTGGTCTTGCATTTCGCCGACCAGTACAGGTAGAGCGTCCCGAGCTGCTCGCCGCCCGAGTTCTTGATGGGGACCGTGAGCCGTTTCGAGGCTCCCTCGTCGCAGTTCGTCGCGTACGGATCCTTGTGGTCGTAGGCGTGCGCATACGCGGGTGAGACCAGCAACGCCAGGGCGCCCAGCGCCGCGCCCGCCGTCATCGCCGCACGCGTGGTTTTCCGCATCTGTACCTCCCGAGTCCGAGTGACAGCCAGGAGGCTACGAATATCCGTCCATACAGACGCCATAAAGTCGCAACAGATTCTGATCACCCTGACGCGCGCATTGCCCTAAAGTCAGGACGGATGCGCCATATGTTTGGAGTGCTGGGTCCTGTCCTGGTGCGCCTGGGCGACGGGGGATATGCCCGGCTCAGCGGCAGGCAGCGAGCCGTGTTCGCGACGCTCGCGTTCCACGCGGGCGCCGTCGTCTCCCGCGACCGGCTCGAAGCCGCGGTGTGGGACGATCCTCCCCCTTCCGCGGTGGCCAACCTGCAGACCTACATCGCCCAGCTGCGCAGGATCCCTCCAGTGGCCGAGCGGTTGCTCACGGTGGGATCCGGATACCAGCTGCGGGCCGGGGCCGACGAGGTCGACCTGCTAGCCTTCCGCGAGCACGTCCGCCGGGCCCAGGACGAGGACGACCCGGCCGCCCGGGCGCGGTGGCTGGAGCAGGCGATCGGCCTGTGGCGCGGACGTCCCGCCGAGGACGCCCCGCTGGGGTCCACCATGACGGCGGCCCTGACCGAGCTCGAGGAGCAGCTCGCCGAGGCCCGCCACAGCCGGGCCCAGGCCAGGCTGGCACTCGGCCTGCGCGTCGAGGTCATCACCGAGATGCGCGCGGTCGTCAGCGAACACCCGATGCGCGAGCGGGCGTGGGAGCTGCTCATCGAGGCGCTCTCCCAGGCCGGACGGCGCGCCGAGGCGCTGGCCACCTACCGCCAGGCCCGCGCCGTGCTCGTCGCCGAGCTGGGCATCGAGCCGGGACCGGCGCTGCGTGCCCTGCACGCGGCGGTGCTGTCCGACGACGTCGAGCGGCCGCGGCCCCGCCGCCCGATCTGCCAGCTGCCCGCCGAGATCGCCGACTTCGTCGGCCGCGAGGACGAGCTGGACCGGATCGCCGCCCTGTGCGGCACGGGCGGGCACGCGCCGGCCGTCGTCGTCCTGACCGGATCTCCGGGCGTGGGCAAGAGCACCCTGGCCGTCACCGCCGCGCACCGCCAGCGCGACGACTTCCCCGACGGGCAGCTCTACCTGCAGCTCGGCGGCGCCACTCCGCGCGATCCCGCCGCGCTGCTGGCCGAGCTGCTGCGGGCGCTGCACGCGCCGTCGATCCCCGACTCGGCCGAGGAGCGGGCCACGCTCTACCGCTCGACCGTGGCCGACCGGTCCATGCTGATCGTGCTCGACGACGCGGCCGACGAACGGCAGGTGATCCCGCTGCTGCCGGGCACGCCGCGCTGCGCCGTCCTGGTGACCAGCCGCGGCCTGCTGCCCGCCTTGCCCGGCGCCCGCGTCGTACGCCTCGCCGTGCCCTCGCCCGGCGAGGCGATGGCACTCCTGGAGCGCATCGCCGGCCGCGACCGGGTCCGCGCGGAACCCGCCGCGGCCGTGGAGATCGTGAGCTCGTGCGGCGCCCTGCCGCTGGCCGTCAGGGTCGCCGGAGCCCGGCTGGCCGCCCGGCCCGCGTGGCCCCTGGCCAACCTGGCCGACCGCCTGGCCTCGGCCCGCACCCTCGACGAGCTGGCCCTGGGCGGTCAGGACGTCAGGACCCACTTCGCTCTCAGCTACGAGGCGCTGGCCGCGGACGCCCGCCGGGCCTTCAGGATGCTGGGCCTGAGCGGGCTGCGATGCACCGCCGAGTGGGCCGTCGCGGCGCTGATGGACCGCCCTGACCAGGAGGCCGAGCAGGCCCTGGAGACCCTCACGCTGGCGGGCCTGGTCGCGACCGACGACAGCGGCCGCTACCGCGTGCACGACCTGCTGCTGGCCTACGCCCGCGAGCGCGCACACGCCGACGACCACCCCGCCCGGCGGGCCGTGGCACTCGACCGCTTCACCCGCGAGTGCCTGCGACGCCTGCGCGACGCGGCCCAGGACCACCCGCCCGCCATGATCCCGCCCGACTCCTGGACGCCCACCGGGCCGGCGGACGGAGACTGGCTGCACGCGGAGCGCGAGACCCTGATGACCGCGATCACGCTGGCCGAGCCCTCGGTCGCCGCCGGTCTCGGCCACCACCTGGCGCCCTTCCTGGCCGTGAGCGGCTTCGCCGACGAGGCCGTCGCCGTGCTGACCTCCCTGCTCACGCGGGCGCCGGGCCAGGCGCGGCGCACCGGCCTGCTGCTGGCCGACATCAGCCTGGAACGGCGCCGTCCTGCCGAGGCCAGGCGGATCGCCCAGGAGATCATCGCCGACCCCGGCAGCCCGCACCTCGCCCTGTACGCCATGAACGCGCTGGCCGCGTCCCACCTCATCCAGGGCGAACTGGACTCCGCCCGCCCGCTCCTCGACCGCGCGGTCGCCGGCTTCGAGGCGCTGGGCGACACCAACGGCCTGGTCAACGCCCTCACCACCACCGCGGGCGTGCACATCAGCGCCGGGGAGCACCGCCAGTGCGTCGCCGTCTCCCACCGGGGCCTCGCCGTCGCGACCACCCGCGGGCTCGGCGACTACGCGGTACGCCTGCATCGCGGCCTCGGGATCTCCCTCTACGCGATGGGCCAGGTCGAGGAGGCGATCCGCCACTACGAGGACAGCATCGCCCGCAGCCGCGAGCTCGGCTGGGGACCCGGCGTGCAGATCACGATGCGGCGGCTGGGTGAGGCCTACGCCGCACTCGGACGCCACGACGAGGCCGCGGCGATGCTGGAGCACTGCCGCGACCTGTTCACCATGACCGGCGACACCTACGGCCAGGCGCTGACCGCCTACACCCTCGGAGACCTGCGCCTGGCCCAGAACCGGGTCGAGGAGGCGCGCGAGCACTTCATGCGCTGCCACCGGCTGAGCGGCGACGCCGGCCTGCGCGCCCGCGCGCTCCAGCGGGCCGAGGAGTGCCTCGCCGACCGCTAGGACCGGGGCTCGCGGAGGGGCTTTCCTGGGCGCTACGCGAACAGGTCCTTCCGCACGCCGTACGCCTTGAAGAGGTAATCGCGCGAGGCTTCGAGCTCGTGCCGGAGCCGGTCGAGGTCCGCATCGAGCAGGCGCCCGCGCCACTTGCGGACCTTGCCGGCGACGATCACGGTCTCCACGTTGGTGCGGTCCATCAGCGAGACGACCGCCCCGGGCACGTTGTTGAGCGGGGCCACGTTGAGCGCGGTGGCGTCGAGCAGGACGATGTCGGCCTGCTTGCCGGGCGTGAGCGTCCCCGTCCTGTCGCCGAGCCCAAGGTGCTCGGCGCCGGTCGAGGTCGCGTACCGCAGCACCTCCTGGACGGTGAGCAGCGACGGCGTGCCCTCGGCCGGCGTCGGCCAGTGGTTCGGCGGCACCGGGTCGCCCTGGTCCAGGACCAGCTGGTTGACGAGCATGCGCTGCATGGTCATCGCGCCGCGCATCAGCGTGAACGGGTCCGCGGCCATCGTGGTCTCGACGTCGGAGCTGAGCGAGGGCTCCATGCCCAGCTCCCGCATCTTGAGCATCGGCGGCGTGCCGTGCCGCATGACCATCTCGATGGGGACGGCGAGGGAGACCTGTGCTCCGGCGTCCCGGATCTTCCGCCACGTCTCGTCGGACATGCCGGTCATGTGGATGAAGAGGTTGTCCGGCCCGACCCGAAGCCCTCCGGCGCCCTGGGCCACCTCGTCGAGCGTCGGCCGCATGCCGAACGCGCCGACCGCGTGCGCGGCGATCTGGAGGCCCAGCTCGCGGCCGATCGTCCAAGCCCTGGTGTACACCTCCTTGCCGAGGTGCAGTTCGCCGCCCATGACCATGGTCACCAGCTGGTCGTCCGAGGAGAACCACTGATCCCTGATGCGGCGAGCGTCCTGCGGGTAGCGGGCTCCCGCGCGGCCGTCGCCCTCGAAATAGCCGAACGCGGCGCGCCGCCCGGTGTCCGTCAGCGCCTGGATCGCCGCGTCGCTGTGCTCGGGGGAGTGGTGGATCTGCGACACGTCGAGGACCGTGGTCACGCCCGCGTCCAGTTGGGAGAGCCCCGCGAACAGCTCGTTGACGTAGACGTCCTGCGGCCGGTACACCTTCGCGAACCCGCGCAGGACGTGCTCGATGTAGTTCGGGGACGCGCTCGGCGACCCGGAGCCGTCGTCCTGCAGCAGGCCGTTGGGGAGGAACGCGCGCACGGCCGTCTCGAACTGATGGTGGTGGGTGTCCACGAAACCCGGCATGACGATGCGCCCGCGCGCGTCGATCACCTGCGCGCCGCCCGCGTCGACACGGGGCCGGACCGCCACGATCTTCTTGCCTTCGACCAGCACGTCGGCGACCTCGAAGTCGCCCACCTTCGGGTCCATCGACATCACCGCCCCGCCGCGGATGACATAGCGCCGGCCGGGGCCGCCGCTGCCGGTAGGCGCCTGATCACCGCTCCGCGCCGCGGCCGGTGACGCCGCGAGCAGGCTCGCGCCCGCTGCGGCGGCGGCCGAGGTCTTCAGGAAATCCCGGCGTCGCGCAACGCTCTCGTTCGACATGTGAATCGCCTTTCAAAGGTGCTCAAGAGATCAGGAGACGGGGACGGCACGCAGGGGGGCGAGCGCGGCGCTCCAGGACACGACCTGGCCGAGCATGGTGCCGAGTGATTCGAGCTGATGGTCGCCGGGCGTGAACGCGGTGAGGTCCTGGAAATCCGTCATCAGGTGGAGCGTGACCTGCTGGCGCACGTCGGCCAGGTGCAGGTTGCCGGCGATCGTGCGCAGGTGCTCCACCGCACGGGCGCCGCCCGCCATGCCGTACGACACGAAGCCGACCGATTTGTTGCCCCACTCGGCGTACAGGTAGTCGATGGCGTTCTTCAGCACGCCGGGGATGCTGTGGTTGTACTCGGGCGTCACGATGACGAAGCCGTCGAAGGAGGCGATGACGCCCGCCCACTGCTTGGTGTGCTCGTTCTCATAGACGCCGAACGCCGGCAGGAGCGCCTCGTCCAGGTGCGGCAGCGGGAAGTCGCGCAGGTCGACGAGCTCGAAGACGGCGTCGTCCCGTCGCGAGGCGACGGAGTGCACCCAGGCGGCCACCTGTTCGCTGTTCCGGTTGGGACGGGTGCTGCCGACGATGATGCCGATCCGGGTCACGGCGGTCTCCCTCAAACGAGTTGATGTGTCAACTGGAGGCTAGGAGCCGTCGAGTTGATATGTCAACTCGCTGGTAGGGTGACCTCATGGCGCAGCTGGGATTGACCGAACACGAGCTCCGCGCATGGCGGACGTCCTTCCGGATGGTGGAGCTGCTGCGAAACCGCATCGAGCAGCAACTGCAGGCCAGCAGTGACCTGTCCAACGCCGACTACACGGTGCTCGCGCTGCTGTCCGAGACACCCGGCAGGCGGCTGCGCGCCTACGAGCTGGCACGGGTCGCCGGCTGGGAGAAGAGCCGCATGCACCACCAGCTCACCCGGATGGAGCGGCGCGGCCTGGTCGCCAGGGAACGGTGCGGCTCGCGCGGCATGGACGCCGTGCTCACCGAGGAGGGCCTCGCCGCGCTGAAGAAGGCCCTGCCCGAGCACGCCGAGGAGGTACGGCGCCTGTTCGTCGACCGGCTGACCCGCGAAGAGCTCGACCAGTTCGCCTCGCTCGCCGCCAAGATCCTCAACGGCCTGGAAGCGGAACAGTGACGTACGCGCCGGCGTCACCGCCCATGGGCGTGGGGCGTCTCCAGCCGGCCGGCTGGAGACGCCCCACGTGTGCGTCGCGGCCCGGGGAGTGGCCGCATGTGGTCTGATCCGACGCCGACGTGATCGGCTTCACCGGCGACCGCGAACGGCCTGACCTGGCCCGGCGCGGTCACCCGGCTGGGCTCAGCCGAGGAACATGTCGTCCCAGCCGGTGCCGATCACCGTTCCGTGACCGATGAAGGGGTCGGCGCGCCTGCCGGTGTTGGCGAACAGCAGCAGCTCTCCCGTGCTCGTCCTGCGGGTGACCAGGTCCGTTCTGCCGTCGTTGTTGAAGTCCCGCGCGAGCAGGGCGTTCAGGCTGGCGCCGGTGCCGACGCGGGTTCCCGCGCGTCGCAGGGGGAGGGTGGGATTACCGGAGTGGGTGAACAGCAGGAGCTCTCCGTTGCTGGTTCTGCGGGTGAGCAGATCGGGTTTGCCGTCCATGGTGAAGTCGCCCGCGACGAGGGCGTTCATGGTGTCGAAGCCGGTGCCCACGCCGGTCCCGTCACCGGTGAAGGGGGTCGCGGGGTTGCCGGTGTGGTCGTACAGCCGGAGTTGTCCCGCGGCCGTGCGGGTGAGCAGGTCTATTCTGCCGTCGAGGTTGAAGTCACCTGGGACAAGAGCGGTCATGGGACCGAAGCCGGTGCCGACGACGGTTCCGTGACCGGTGAAGGGGGTCGCGGGGTTGCCGCTGTGGGCGTACAGCCGGAGCTCTCCCGTGGACGTCTTGCGGGTGAGCAGGTCCGCTCTGCCGTCCAAGGTGAAGTCGGCGGAGATCAGGGCGTTCATGCCGCCGAAACCGGTACCCACGCGATAGCGGGGCTTGAAGCCAGAGGCTCCGTTGCCGGGATACAGATAGAGGTCGCCGGCCGCGTCGCGGGCCAGGACGTCGGCCTTGCCGTCGAGGTCGAAGTCGGCCAGAGTTTTCGCCGGTGTCTTCATACCGACGGCGGTGTCGAGCTGCAGCCGCGGCGTGGTGACGGTTTTTCCGTCGCTTTGGTAGGAGATGGGCCGACCGGCGTTCTCGATCTTCCCTTCGAGAGACCCGACGGAGGGGGCCCGCCCGAAGACCTGGCGCAGCACGGCGAAGGCGCCGGCGACGTGCGGGGCGGCCATGGAAGTTCCGTCAAAGGACTCCTGCTTGTTGGTCCCGCGCGGGACGCCGGGGACCGAGGAGGTGATGTCGTCACCGGGGGCGAAGACGTCCAGGAGTGAGCCGCGGTTGCTGAAGTTGGAGATGTCGTCCGCGTCGGTGGTGCTGCCCACGGTGATGGCCGTGGAGATACAGGCGGGGCTACCGACGGCGTCGAGGTGACCGTCGTTGCCGGCCGAGATGACGGTGGCCACTCCGGCCTCGCGTAGGCGGTCGATGGCTTCCTTGAGGGAATCCCCGTCGCAGTCCCCGATATGCCTCCCGCTGCCCAGGCTGAGATTCGCCGCCGCTATCGACTTCCCGTCCTTCGTGGTCAAGCCGTAGATCCAGTCCAGCCCGGCCAACTGGTCGCTCGCGAAGCTGAGGACGCACGGCGGACCCGCGTCCCCGCAGTCGTCGCTGGAGTTGTGCCTGCTGAAGACCTGGACCGCGATGATCTCCGCCCTCGGGGCCACGCCGCCGTTGCCTGCGGCGATTCCGGCCACGTGGGTACCGTGCTCGCATTCACCGCGAAGGTCGTCGCGGGCGCAGGGGGCCTCCGGGTTCTGGACGTCTGCGGTGCCTGGCCCGGTCTGCCGTTCGCTGCCGTTCGGGCACAGGCTGGTGACCTGCTCATCCTCGTCGTTGGTGGAGAAGCACGCCTGGGCGACGACCCGGGGGAACAGGAAGGGGTGCAGGACGTCCACCCCCGTGTCCAGGATGGCGACCGCGGTGCCCTCGCCGGTGTGTCCGGCGACACGGGTACGATCCGCGCCGATGAGCGCGGTGCTCTCGTCGAGCGTCGGAGGGACGGCTTTGTCCTCGGAAATGCTGACTACGCCCGGCTGGCGCCTCAAGCTGTCCAGCGCGGCCCGGTCGGCGCGCAGGGTGACCACGGGAAAGTTGACGTACCTCTGAAGCACCTCGCCGGTGGCGGCCATCGCGGCGGGGAGGTCGGCGCGGTCCTCGGTCACCACGTTCACCCGGACGGTGCCGCCGGCCGCCACCTTGTTCGCCAGCCCGGGTTCCACCAGCGGGTTGGCCGGGTCGGCCGGGTCGGGTGGCGTGGCGGCGGCCACGCTGCCGGGGACCACCGATAAGGCCACCGCTGTCGCGAGGGCCATAGCCGCGGTTAAGGCGCGGCGGGCCAGGGAATTCATGATCACTCTCCACTCCAATCGTTGATCACGGCCGCCGGTTCGGGGCCGTGCGGGAGGATCCATGGCAATCGGGCTCGCCCGGCACCGCCGGCCACCGGAGGTGGCGGGTCCAGAGCGGCGCCATGACGAGGAGAGACGTGGGCAGGGTGATGTGTGCTCTCGACGGGCTGGGTTCAGACGTACGTCGACAGGCTTGACGGAGGCTCCCGGCCCGTACCTCGGCCGCCCCGCGTGAGGGGCCTTACAGAAGCACGCCGGCCACGGGCTGTTCAGGGAGTCACTGGAGGCGTACGGGTCCACAGATGCGCATGCCGAGCAGAGGCTGGATCGGTGGCCGCGCACGGCCACCGTCCCTGTGCCTCGACGTCAATTCGCGACGCGGCCCGCACGCCTGGATATCTGTCTTTCGCGAAAAGTTTCATGAGGAGCCGGGGCGGCCGTGAGGGCCGTCTTCCACCCAACGATGGACATGAGTTCTCCCTTTCGGTTCCCTTCTGCCTCTCCGGCCTTCATTTCGTGAAAGGAAGGGCGTTCGACCGCTCCGGACGCGATGGGCTTCCGGCCTGCTTCCCCGAGCATGTCGGCGGGCGGGTTAGTGACGCTTTCACAGCGCTTTAGCGGCTGGTCAGGCCCACGAAATGTGATTCATGCGATCGCCCGCCCATGCAAGGTCGAACCTCCCAGCGCGACCGGCCGTCGGGGAGGGATTCCGCGCCGTACGACCCCGCGCTCCGCGCTACCTGTGACTCCCGGCAAACTCGCTCACCCGATGCCGCGTCCAATCAGCTGAACGTGCACGCGGAAGGAGACGATCGTGAGCCCGACCGCCGGTAAGAAGGCCACGAAACGTGAACAGGCCACCGGCTGCGGCTGTCTGGTCGTGATCGTGCTGCTGATCGTCGCCGGCTGCAACGCGCTGTTCGCCGGCGATGAGCCCGCGCCCGGGCCGATGACCCCCACGCCTGCCGTGTCCGCATCCGTGCCGAGCGCCACGGCCGAGCCCGCCGAAGACCTCGACGAAGACGGCATCGAAGACACCCTGGACAACGACGCCGACGGCGACGGAGTGCGGGCGGCGAACGACATCGACGACCTCGACCCGGACAAGGGCAAGCGCCGACCAAAGCGCACGCCAACCGCACGGCCGGAGCCGGAGCCGGTCAGAACGATTCGCCCTGGCGCGTTCTGTGGCGACCCTGGCGCGGTCGGGGTCGGATCGAACGGCCGCACCTACACCTGCCGGGACGGGCACTGGCGGCGGTGACCTTAGCCGGTAGAGGGCTTCGAGCGGGGCACTCGCGTCTCTGTCAGTCCGCCGTGTCCTGTGACATGTTCATGTGATCACCGATAGGACGTGGGCTGAAGCCGACCCGCGATGTCCGTCGTCGAGTCGGCGCACCGCGTGGCAAAGCGGTCCTCATCGACGAAGGCCCCGCCGAGGCCGCACCCGAGGACGTCGCGGCCACGGTGCGCGACTCGACGACCGCAGCAGCTACAACATCGTGAAGATCTTCCACGACCCCGAGCAGCTCACCGCCGACCTGGCCGACGCCTCCGGGCTGGACCGAGACCGGTGCCTTCTCCACGGTCTGTTCCGGGCGCCTGCGGAGACCGTACGCGGCCGCTCCTAGGTCGCCCAGCGCCCGGTGAAGATCTCGGCGCCGGGCGGGGAGCCGGGCAGCGGCTCGTTGCCCGGGCGCAACCCGTCGAGCGCGATCGCGACCAGCCGCACGCGGGCCTGGTTCGCGGCCGGCAACAGGTCGTCCCTGCCCTGCTTGCGCACCTGATCGACCGCCGGGGAGCGGCCGAACTGCTCGACGAGCAGCGCGATGTCGACCGCGGTCACGTCGCCGCGCAGCACGCCGGCCCCATGTGCCCGCCGGACGAGTTCGTCGAGCAGCTTGTCGCCGCGGCTGGACTTCGCGCTCATCTCTGCGGTCACCTCGACCGTCCCGGCGATGGGCGCCAGTGTCCCCTGTCCGAACTCCACGCAGGCGCGGACGAATCCGGCCAGGCCGGCCCACGGGTCGGGATCGGCCAGGCCGCGCTCGGCCGCGGCGTTCCAGTGGTCGAGCGAGATCACGCTGAGCCGCTGGAACAGCTCCTCCTTCGTCCGGTAGCGACGGTAGAGGCTCCCGATGCCGACGCCGGCCCGGGCCGCGATGGCGGCCACGGACGCGTGCGCGCCGTCCTCGGCGAGCACGTCGCGGGCGGCCTGGAGCAGCGCGCGGTCGTTGCGCTCCGCGAGGTCCTTTCGCGTGGCGCGGTCTCCTGGGACGTCGCGGTCTCCTGGCGCGTCGCGGTCTTTCCGTACGTCGCGGTCTTTTCGTGTGGTCATCGCCACAGACCTTACCAGTTGCGGAGCGATTCGCTCCGGCATAGTCTCCATGCGGAGCGAATCGCTCCGCGAATATCGAGAGGTGTGACATGAACCCTGAGATCGAGGCGATCGAGCAGGTCGTCCGCGACGCCGAAGAGCTGCAGAACGACGTGGCCGGCTTCACCGCGCTGCTGACCGAGGAGGTGTCCCTGGTCAACTTCACCGGGATCCGGCTGCGCGGCCGCGAACAAGTTCAGGAGGTGATGGCCAAGGCGGTGCGGACCCCGCTGAAGGACGTGCTGACCAGGAACGAGCTGCTCGACATCACGTTCCTGCGGCCGGACGTGGCACTGGCCAACCTGATCAAGCACGTCAACGACGGCCGCACGGGAGCCCTGACGTTCGTGCTGGTCAAGGACGACGGCACCTGGCGGATCGCGCTGGCGCAGACCACCCCGGTGGTGACGTCATGAGGACCGCGCTGGTCATCGGCGCCACCGGCCAACAGGGCGGCGCCACCGCGCGGCACCTGCTGGCCCGCGGCTGGCAGGTCCGCGCCCTGATCCGAGACACACGAAACCCCAAGGCGCACCGCCTGGCCGGTGCCGAGCTCATGACCGGCGACCTCGAAGATCCCGCTTCCCTGGTCAAGGCCATGCGCGGAGTGGACGCCGTGTTCAGCATGCAAGCCCTGGCCTACGAGCCGGACACCCTCAAGGCCGAGGTACGGCAGGGCGTTCACGTCGCCGACGCCGTCCTGGACGCCGGGGTCGGGCACCTGGTCTACAGCTCGGTCGGCGGCGCCGAGCGGCGCACCGGGATCGACCATTTCGAGAGCAAGGCCGCGATCGAGTCCCTACATCCGTGCCCTCGGACTGCCCGCGACCATCCTGCGGCCGGTGTTCTTCATGGACAACCTGCTGCACTACGCCGACGCCCGAGGCGAACGGGTGATGGAGCTCCCGGTGCTGCCCGACCGGCCGATGCAGTTCATCGCCACCGACGACATCGGCCGCATCGCCGCCGAGGTCATCGACCACCGCGACGACTACCTGGGCGCCGAACTCGAGATCGCCGCCGACGAGCTGACCTTCACCGAGGTGGCCGCGACCTATGAGAAGGTCACCGGGGTGCCCACCCGGCTGGTTCCCCTGCCGGTCGAGGAGCGGCTGTTCGAGTGGTTCGCCGAAAGCGGCTACCAGGCCGATCTCGCCGGGCTGCGGGAGCGCTTCCCCGGCCTGCTCACCTTCCACGACTGGCTCGCCCAGCGAGTCCGCTAGACGGCCGCCGGGTCCAGACGGGCGCTGGGCTCATGACGGTGGGTTTCCTGCTCGCGACGGTGTCATGGGCGATCAGCAGGTGGCCGGCATGCCAGGCAGGGCGTTCGTCTCGCTGCCGTCCACTTGACCTGGATCCAGACGCGGCCGTGCGCTGGGCTGCCACGTGGTCGGGGGTCGCCGCGGGCGAGCCCGAAGACGCATCCGAGACCGATCAGGACGTGAGCGCGGTCAGGGCGTCCTCCACACTGGGGTACCAGCGCAGGTGCCGCCAGGCGCCGGCGACTTCCAGCAGGCGGGCGGGCATGGCCCGCAGGGCGGCCAGGTGCAGCCCACCGCCGTGCCGCTCGGCGTGGACGTGCGCGCGCAGCAGGACGTTCAGCCCGCGGTGGTCGAGGAAGGTCAGGCCGCTCAGGTCGAGCACGAGCGGTTCGCCCTGCCGGCGGCGTGCCTGGTCGAGGTAGGCCTCCAGCCGGGCGGCGTTGGTCAGGTCGACCTCGCCGGCCACGCGTACCAGAAGGCCGCCGGGCAGGTTCTCGCTGGTCAACCGCAGCGGACTCACCATGTCCATGCGGCCGGGGTCGTCCTCGCGCAGCCGGTGCTGGTCCCGTGCCAGGCGTTCGGCGATCTCGGCGGCGCGGTCTCTGGCCTGCTGGGCACGCTGCGCGGCGGCCCGTCCGCGGTCGGTGCCGGCATCGGTCTGCGGAGCGGTCAGGCGGGCTATCTCCCGGTTGAGCGCAAGCAGCAGCGAGGCGACGTCCTGGAGTTCTGTCCGTGGTTCTGTCTGTGGTTCTGTCGCGGGTTCGTTCGGGATAGGAAGTGGCGCATCGTGGTCGGCCATGAGATCGCACACCCCCGGGCAGGGGGTTCCCTTCTGGGCGATGGATTGTCGCTGCGGCGACATGTCCGGAGATCGGACCACCATCGCGGGGAGTATCCCTCAGGCAGATGACCGGCGCTCACCTCGTTGAGCGGTCGGTCAGCCGCAAAGGCATCGGCATCAAGCGGTGCCGTTGCGGCCGGATCGGCGAAACACGCAGTCAAAGCGCTTTCACCCTGCACGCTACCCGCTTTCGGTCGGGCGGACGAGCCCCTCGGCGCTTGGGCCTCGCTGGGGGCTTGCCGTACGGCTTCAGGCCCGCACCAGATGCTCGGACAGGCGAGCCACCGCCACCGACGGCGCCGAGGCGCACGTCGCCGGGCACGAACTCGAGCCAGGGCAGCGCACAGATCCGGACCAGCCTGCCCGGCCGATCGACCATGACGCGCAACGCCGAAGGGCACCGGGGCAACCGGTAATTGTGCGCTGCTTGTGCGATGTGGAGGGGCGACTCTGCGAGGACAGGGAACCGTGTTCCCCGCAGATCGGGGAAGTCCCACGCGCCCTCTACTCGGAAGAGAGCAGCATGCAATCTCACAAGCTGATCGCCGGAATGGCCCTGGCCGTGGGCCTGGTGGTGTCGCCGGCTGTGACCGCGAGCCCGGCTGCCGCCCAGGCCGCGTCGTGCCGCGTCGAGCTTTACGACATCGACTCACTCAACGCCGCCGAACGGGACGGGCGGGATGAACTCCGCTTCCTGGTCGGCGGGAACCTGTTCCCCAGGTTCAACGACAACTACTTCCCGATGGTGACCGGCGGCGACGGAGACCCCGCCGACTTCGAATTCCCGACCACGGTCGTCGGAACCATCGGCAGCGTGGGCTTCGACCTGCGCGAGGTCACGCCCCCGGCCGCCGGCACGGGCGACAGCCTGGGCGTGGCGATCGCGAACGGCGTCACGTGCTTCGGGCTGGCCAGGGGGCAGGTGGCCATCGAGGAGACCTTCATCGACGGGACCAACGAGACCTTCTACTCCTACCACGTCAGGCTCAAGCTGACCGGGCTGTAGTTCCGGTCCTCCTCGACAAGTGCACCCGTGCCCGCTGAGCGCCGCCACGCAAGCCTCACGTCCGCGAACGGTTGAAGCCAAAGGAGAGCCCTCTCAGCCGGGCCCGTTGGCCTGGGCAGGAGTCCTGCCAGGCCTCGTACGGTAGGGGGCCCTTGCCCGCGAGGCGTAGCTGGCTGGCGGGGACAGTCGTCGGGGGTGTGCGGAAGTGGCGGCGCTTGCGTGGGCGAGCGCGATGAGCCGGCTGGTACCCGCCGGGGGCGTGATGTCGCGCGGCGCGGAGCACCGTCCATAGGGGGGGGCGGGAGCGGAACGGTGACGGCGGGCGGGCTGGAAACCCGTCACGTTCAGGGGAGACGCATGGACAGGCGGGCGACGGTGCCCGCGCCGTCCGTGACGAACTCCACCTCGTCGGCCAGATGACGCATCAGCCAGATCCCGCGCCCGCCGAGCGCCGTCGGCGCGGGCAGCGGCTTGCCATCGAGGTCCATCGGGGCCATTCCCGGCCCTTCGTCCTGGACTTCGCACACCAGCCGGTCGTCCTCGCGCCACAGGCTGAGCCAAGTCTGTCCGCCGCCGTGTTCAAGTGCGTTGGTGAGCCCTTCCTTGACCGCGGTGATCAGGTCGCTGAGCCGCTCGCCGGTCAGCCCTTCGGCGCGGGCGCACCCCAGCACGGCATGACGGGCGGGCTGGAGACGATCTTCGTCGACCGGCATGCCGAGCAGCCAGTAGGCCGTCACCGGTCGCGTCTTCATACTGCTCACCGTCGCCTTCCTTCGGCCGGCTCGGGACCTTCGACCGAGCCGGCGCCGGATCTTCTCGTCGTCGCGCGGGGAAGCCTTGACGATGCCCCGCAGCCGGCCTGTGGTGTGCATGGGGATCGTGACCGGGGGAGTGCTCATCACGTCTGCGGCGACGGGGCCGACCGCCTTCGCGGCGCCGTCCTGGTCGCGGACCTCGATGGGACGGAGCCGCTGATCGCGCCGCGACAGTCGGAGTTCCTCGCCGCAGCGCAGCTCGTCCTCGCGCATCAGGTCGCACTCGTACGCCAGCCACCCCTGACGACCGCTCGTCCCCGTCGACCACCGGGACGGCGCGCTGATCCGTTCGTGACCAGCACCCGTGCGATCTCCGTGACCGGCCGGGCCGAGACCACCCGGGTGGTCATGACGTTCATCACGATTCGCATCTTCGAGCCTCCCTTCACTTCCATGAGACGGCCAGTCACGGCGCCGCCGTAGGGGCGCAGGACCCTGGATTCCCGCCGTTGGTCGGGGGCGAGGCGTCCAACGGTCGGTCCGGCGGTCGGACGAGCAGGCGGTCGGCGAGTTCGCGACCGGGTTCGACGGATCGGTCGGTGCACGCGCCGCCCCGGGAGCACGCTCAGCCCGCGCCCGGCAGGGCCGCCGGGCACGGGCTGAGCGGTACGAGTCGGACGGAGCGTCAGTTCGTGTCGAGAGCGACGGCGATGTCGGTGATCGTCAGCGGGAACGGCTGGGCGCTGGGAGTGGCGGCGCCGGTGAGCACGTCGACGGTGTAGAGGAAGGCGTCGCCGGTGTAGGCGTTGACCAGGGTGGCGAACGCCGTGTTGGAGACGGTCTTGCCGCCGCTGAGGTCGCTGTAGACGTCCAGGCCGGCGTTGAGGTCGGCGTCAGTGCCGAGCGCGCCGGTCGGGGCCAGCAGGCCGAGGTTGGCCGGGGACTGGACCACGATCTGGTCGGCCCTGGTGTTGAGGTCGAACAGGGTGGTCACGGTGTCGTCGTTGAGATCGTTGTTGGTGTATCCGGCGGCGGTGACGCCGGTGATCGCCGGGCCGCCCGGAGCGGCGCTCAAACTCTGGTCCGCGATCGTCTGGCCGGTGGCGAGGTCGTGTCGCAGGTTCTGGCCGGTGCTGCTGATCACCCGCAGCCGGTCGGCGGCCGGGTTGAAGTCGACGCCGAATTTGGTGCCCTTCAGCGGGAGGCTGAGCTGGGAGACCTTGGTGACGACGACGTCCGGGACGTCGTCGGTGGGCAGCGTGATCGTGTAGATGCCGCCGTAGTTGCCGACGGCGTAGAACTTGCCGTCCTGGACCCGGAAGTCGATCCCGATCACGTAACGGTCTTCGACCAGGCCGCTGATCCGCCTGACCCAGTCGAGTTGTTCAGGCTGGTTGGTCAGGAACGTGGCCATCAGCCTGCCGTCGTCGGTGATCCCGAAGGCGCGTAATGACGGTGTCGTGGCGGCGGTGGTGGCGGTGGTGACGGAGTTCGCCGCGGTCCCCGGCCCCGCCGAGCCAACGGTGATGGCCGCCGCGCCGGCCAGTGCGATTACCGCGGCGATCCCTCTTTTGATGGTCGCGTGCATCGATTTCCCCATGATGTCGTGCCGGCGAGTTCGTCCCGCCGGCCGCTTTGTGTACGCCGAGGTCGTCGGCGCACATGAGCTTCGCCCAGAGCCGGAGGCGCTGTCATCGTGACGTGTGTGGAATCAAGTGGTCGGGGGAACGGCCGGATTGCCATTGTTCGCAACGCCGCCAAGATCGTCTCGCATTCGGCGAAGAATCTACTTGACCGGAGCAGTGGAACTGTGGCAAGAACGGAGTGCGACAGGCCGAGCCCAGAGATTCAGGCCGATCCGCAGACGATGCCGGCCGCTCATGGCATGATCTGACACGAGAACGCGCTCGGCAGTAAACGTGAGAGTATTCGGCCGGCGCGCCGCGCGAAATGACACCCACCCAAAATGGGGGATCGATCAGCGTGAGCGATCTTTTTCGATTATTGATGAAACGATCCGAAGAGAACGCGAAAGCCGAAGTCAGTATCTATATGCACGAGTTGCCGGAATACCGTAAGGAGGCCGCAGGTCCGAAGGGCTATGCGGACACGCTCGACTACGCCGTCTGGTTCCGCCGGCGCACGATCGAGCTCGTCGGCGAAGACCGGCCGCTGCCGGCGGAAGACCTGTCCTTCATCGCCGAGATCGGCCGTCAGCGGGCGCGGCACGGCTTCTCGCCCGACACCGCGCAACGGGTGCTGACGCTGCACGCCAACCTGATGCTGCGGGAGATCTACGACGCGGTCGAAGGCCATGAAGTACAGGACCTGCTGCACCTGCTGAACTGGATCGGCGCCCAGGGGGCGCGCGGCAGCGACGCCTACTTCTCCGCGTTCATGGACGAGCAGCGGCTGCGCCTGACGGTGGCGACTCGCGTTTGCATGCTCACCCGGCTGCTGCTCGCCGCCGACACGAGCGCTCCCGGTCTCGCGCACAGCCTGGGTATCGAGGCGTACGAGCACTACCTGGTGGTCATCGTCCGGGTGCCCGGCCAACTGCTCCGCCGCGCGGACGCCATGAGCGACATCACGCGCGACGACCTCGTGGCCAACGTGTTCAAGACCCACCAGGTGCCGCTGTGCTGGCAGCAGGCCGACGAACTGCTCGCCCTCGTCCCGCACGACGGCACCGCGTCACTGTCACCCCTGTCGTTGTCGCCGATGGCGTCAGCAGGCGACCGGCTCATGAGCCTGGTCAGCGAAATCGTGGAACGGGTGGGCCGCCCCTGCGCGGTGGGCACCGCCGCCGGACCGTCCGGCACCCTGGCCGAGACCGCCGACCTGGCACGGCGCGTGGCCCACGTCGCGCCCGTGGAAGCCACGCCGCGAACCCTGTCCGGAGTCGCAGACGTCTTCGCCGAACTCGGCGCCGCGCACCTGCCCGAGGTCGACCGCTGGCTGCGCGAGATCGCCCGCCGTCTCGCCGGCGGCCCTGACCTCATCCCGACGCTGGACGCCTACTACCGCGCCGACATGAACCGCCTCGCCGCCGCCGCGGCCCTCCACATCCACCCCAGAACGCTGGACTACCGGCTGCAGCGGGTACGCGACCTGACCATGGTCAACCCCGGCTCGGTACGTGGCGTGCGCGTCCTGAGCACCACCATCGCCCGCGTCCTGGCAGGCGCCTGGTCCTGAACCTGCGGGTAGGCGAAGATCACCGCCCCTTGTACCCGGTCGCGCAGCTCCAGCAGCATCCGCCCCAGATGCGTTGCACCGTGGCCTCAGCCGGTGGTCGCCGCTGGCGAGACTCCCGCGTCGCCCGACGTGACGGTCCTGATGGCACAGAGCGGTTCGGCCGGTAGGACGCTCCTGAGCAGGAACCGGACGCGCCGACCCTGAGCCCGACGAAAGCGTACTGGTCAGGCTGAGGACCTTGATCTGCGGTGAGATCCGGGTGATCCGGCGGGTGGCCTCGACGCCATCCATACCTGGTCCCGCCCGACCGACACTCGAGGGCCAGGGCGTAGATCGCCATCGATGGCTGCCCGCCGCCGGTACTCGGTTGAATGCTGCTGCTACCACGACCGCGCCACGCTGTGCAGGGTCCTGGTCGGGTGATCGTACGACGGCCATCTAGAAATCTACATTGTAAAGGCGTCGACTTTTTGAAAACCAAAACGCGCCCAACAACCACCCCTCATCAAGGGAGAAGGCTTCGTAGCATTCGAGCGCCGCAGTAGGCGAGCACCTGCCGGATGACCTCCTGCGTCATCCACGCGACTTGTCTCCACTGCCCATGGACCAGGCGTTGATGGCCGTCCCGGTACGTGCGAGGGTGGTCAGCGACGGAGGGGTCGAGCGATGAGATCGTTCACGGGAAAGATGGCCGTCGTCACCGGAGGCGGCGCCGGGATGGGACGCGAACTGGTCGTTCAGCTGGCCGCTGACGGCTGTTCGGTCGCCGCGTGCGACGTCGACGAGGCCGGGCTGGCCGTCACGGCCGAGCGAGCCGCCAAGGCCGCACCCGGCGGCGGCGATGTGCGGGTCACCACCCACCTCTGCGACGTCTCGGACGAGGCTCAGGTGACGAGGTTCCGCGACGAGGTGGCCGAGCGGCACCGGACCGGTCATATCAACCTGCTGTTCAACAACGCCGGCATCGGCGGTGGCAGCAGCTTCGTCACCGGCTCGCGGGCTGAGTGGGAGCGTACGTTCGGCGTCTGCTGGGGCGGGGTGTACAACTGCACGCGTGCGTTCATGCCGCTTCTGATCGCCAGTGATGAGGGGTGCCTGGTCAACACCAGCAGTGTCAACGGGTTCTGGGCGGCCGGCCCCGGTGTGCCGATGAGTGCGTACAGTGCCGCGAAGTTCGCGGTGAAGGGTTTTTCCGAGGCGATGCTGACGGATCTGCGGATCAACGCGCCGCACGTGCGGGTCGCGCTGGTGATGCCGGGGCACGTCGGCACGGAGATCGTGATCAACTCACGGCGGATCCACGGCCGCCCCGAGCCTGATGACATGACCGCTGAGGAGCTCGCGGACTTCCGTGTGCTGGCCGCCGCCGTCGCGGGCGTTCCCGCCGACCGGTTGAGCGATGAGGAGGTTCGGGCTGCGGTCAAGGGCATGGGGGAGTGGTTTCGCGACAGCGCGCCGCTGTCGGCCGCCGACGCCGCGACGGTCATTCTGGATGGCGTACGTGCCGGGACGTGGCGCATCCTGGTCGGTGATGACGCCCACGCGCTCGACGCGGCGATACGTGCCGACCCGCTGGACCTGTACCGGCCCGACAGTCCGACCCTGGCGGCCGTGTTTCCCGACATGCGCCGTCACGAGGAGTGACTCGGGTTCTGCACGCCGGTAACCCGAAGGTCCCGGCGTCGTTGCCACGCTGAGGGGCGCCGACGTTTCTCGAGTTCAGCGCGGACGGCGGCCCTGGACTTGCCGGGCCGGTGCTCCTGCAGCTCGCGGGTGCTGTTGGGGTACCGCCGCCGTCCACCTGACATTTCCTCCGTGAGCGCATCTCTCTGCGTGGGCCGGGTGATGTTCGGAGTGGGCAGGTTGCGTACGGCTGACCTGGGCCAGGGCGGTCAGGCCAGCGTTGGCCTCGGCGCGGTCGCATTCGGCCACCCGGTACGTCCAGCTCTCGCGATGGCGCAGGTGCTCGGCGTAACCCTCGGGGCCGCCGCTGTCCTCGGGCGGACAGGCGCGGCCGCCGGCGCCGCAGCGCGCGGGTGGACGCTGTTGCGTGCGGCCTGGTGCGCGACTCCACCACCAGGTCGCGGTCTCACATGTCGCCCATGTCGTAGCGGCGGCGACCTCATGGGTCTGAGCTGCCGCTAAAGCGCTGTGAAAGCGCCACTAACCTGCCCGCCCGCATGCTCGACGAATGAACCGGCCAGGTTCATCCCCGGATCCCTTGTGCCACTTCTCTTCCGACCTGTGCCGAAAAGGTTCGCGGGCGTGCAAGTCGCACCGGTCACCGGTTCTGCGGCCCGTCGTCACATCCGACCGAATCACGGAGGAATCGCGTCCATGACCCGCACGAGAAGATTCGCAACTGCTCTTGTTCTGGCCGCTGCCACTGCACTACCCCTGAGCGCGGGAGCGGCACCCGTCGGCGCCACCGCACTGACCACGGTCGCGGACGTTCCGTTACCTCAGGCGATTTTCCGCGCCACCCACAACAGCTACTCGGGCGACAACGGCGACAAGGAGAGAGGCTCGATCGTGGAGCAGCTCGACGCGGGTGTCCGTTTCATCGAGTACGACGTTCACGACAACTGGCGCTTCACTCGGCGCGGCTACTACCTGGGCCACTTCTTCGCCGGCCAAGACGTGGACCACAACGGAAACCCCGTGTCGAACAGGCTCTACGACTGGCTCCGGATCGTCGATGCCTGGTCCGACCAGCATCCGGATGCGGCGCCCATCACCCTGGCTCTCGACTTCAAGTCCGACATCACCGACGGCGACAACACCTCCTATTCCTCGATGAATCCGGCGTTCCTCAACGACATGCTCACCTCCGTCTTCGGCTCTAACCTCTTCCGGTCCGAGGATTTCGACGAGGCCGACCCGCCGACGGTGAACGAGCTGCGCGGCCGGGTGATCCCGCTGATCTCCGGCAACTCCGGCACCCGCGCGCGGTACAAGCGCGACCTCGGCCGAGACCCCGCCATCGCGATCAACGGGCGCGGCCAGGTTGTCGAGGTCCACAGGTCCGAGAGCTCGAATACGCTGTGGTACTGGTCCGGCACCTACGTCAACGGCCGTGTGACCTGGCTCCGGCACGGCAGGTACGACTTCGCCGGTGACAACCCCGCCGTGGCGCTGAACGACAACGGCGACCTGGTCGAGGTCCACGAATTCCCGGAGTCCGACGTGTTGATTTACCGCGTCGGGCGCGTCAGCGCCGAAACCGGCGAGATCACCTGGTCGTTCAGCCGCCCCTATGACACCGGCACCAATCCGACGGTCCAGTTCGTCGACCCGGCGGGCACCCGGCTGCGTGAGATCCACACAAGCGAGAACGACCCCGGCCAGAACTGGGACTGGGACGGCGAACTCAACGCCGCCGCCATGAGTGTCTCCTGGGACAACAACGAAAAGACGTCCGACGCTCTCTATGACAAGGCCACCTCGCAGAGCGATTCCTCCAAGGTCCACGTGTGGACCGGCGCTGACGGCGCTACCCCGGCCGAGACCCTGCGCGTGGACACCGACGTGTTCCAGGGTGACCTGATCCGCTACCAACAGGTCGCCTTCGTCGAGTTCCAGAAGGGCGACTCCGCCGAGCTCAAGCAGAACGCACTGTACTACGCCGCGGGAGCCGACCCGGAGAACGACGCCTTCATCACCGCCGCGCGGGCGGACAACCGATTGGTGCGCGCCTGGGACTTCGACGCCCCGGACGCCGCCACGAACCCGCTGGCCAGCTTCCCCGCGACGAACCACCCGTACGCCGGCTGGTACGAGACCCTTCTCCAAGCCGCGGGCGCCAGCAAGTAGCCGACGACCTGCCCGGCTGCCGAGCAACAGTCCGTCATCTCACAGAACGCTCCCGCAGGCTCGCGCCGAACTCGGCGCCATCAGCGCCATCGCCGCTTTCGACACCGAGACCACCTCCACGTCATCGTCGAACTCATCCAGAACGGGCCGTAATAAGCCACCAGGGGTGGCCCGCCCATGGCGCGGGCCACCCCTGGGTGTCCGCCGCTCAGAGCGGACCGGCTGACGTCGATTTTTACCGGCCCGGCCAGGACGATCTCCACCATCCTGGTGTGCAGGTAGATGACCGCCGCACTCGA
Organism: Nonomuraea antri; assembly: GCF_013283785.1. Classification (GTDB taxonomy): domain Bacteria; phylum Actinomycetota; class Actinomycetes; order Streptosporangiales; family Streptosporangiaceae; genus Nonomuraea; species Nonomuraea antri. Next base: position 11,543 of record NZ_JABCPZ010000047.1, on the reverse strand, counting down.
CCTCGTCCTGCAGTTGCTGCGCGAAGGCGACATACCCGAGGTCACCCGCCTCGATCGGCTGCGGTCAGGAGCTGTGTAACGCGAAGACGATCCAGCAGATCGCTGACCTGTTCCGGATCCCGGGTTCCACGGAGTACGGACATTCGGACAAGGCCACCGCGCCGCCGTCTCGTCGGCCGCACGGACCGGCGGTTGGGCGAGAGCCGGTCCGGCCCTCGCCCAGTCAGCCGCTGAGGACGTCAGCAGTACTTCGCCTTGCGGATGCCACCCCCATGGGACCAGCCACGGATCACCCTGCTCTCGCCGCGCTTGATGGTCCTGCACGGCGGGTCGGGCGCGAGCGAGACATCAAGGGTCACCCCATGCGACGGGCCGCAGTTGAGGACGTCGGCCCAGAGGAAGTCGCCGCTGCGGCCCTTGTCCTTGATGAACAGGCCCTGCGTGTTGCCGTAACAGGGGGCGCCGCCCGGGTCCGCCGAAGCGGTGGAAGCGGTCAGGGTGAGCCCGAACGCGGCCACAGAGCTCGCCACCAGTACGGTGACAACGCGCTTGATCGCCATTGGCGTCCTTTCTTCGAGGGGGATGCGGATGCCGTTCCGCGCGCGCCCAGCATCGCGAGTGGCATATGCGTGGCGGCTGCAGGAAATCTGCGGTCGGGACGACCGCCCGCAGATCAGCCACAAAGCCGACGCGCGGGCCTTGCCCACCCAGATGATCAGCGAGATGGAAGCCCGGCTCGCTGAACCAGCAACAGGCTGACCAGAGCCGCCTTCACGCTGTGGGCAGCCGTCCCGAACGCATCACAACCTCCTGCGACCGGCCAGGAGGTCCGTCACGACGCTCACGCGGCTCGTCGTCAGCCTGGACCTCAGCGACGACGACGCCATCACGCCCGAGGCCGCGATGGAGGTCCTCGAGCCGGTGATCGCCCTCCCGCAGCGCCTCCCGCGGGACCGGCAGGCCTTCACCGGCCGGACCAGCAGGAACCGACCCCGAACGGCAGCTGACCGCGCCTGGGAAACACCCGAAACCCTGGGACTCCTGACCTGCCTGAAGTTGGCCGCCTGCCGCGCATCAGCGGCTGGGTTGCAGGCTCGAAGGACGTGGCTGACCATCTGATGGCGCTGGTGACCGGATTCCCAGGGATGTACCGACGCGCAGGTCATGCCTGGAGGCTCCCGCTGGGATCGTCTTCCAGGCGTGGTGTGTGCAGGCGGTTGGCTTGGTGTCACAAGCCTTGTTTGCCGGTGGCCCAGTACGGCTTGGTGGTGATGGCGCGGCGCGGCAGGATCCCACCGTCGATCAGCGTGCGGCGCTGGCGCTGGAGGGATTGGGCGTGGCCGAGCAGCAGCGCACCTTCCACGCCGGCGAGTTCGCCGTTCGCGGCGGCGTGTTCCAGCCAGCTCTGGAGCGCGTCGCCCGGTGCCTGGCCGGCGGGGAGGAAACGGTGTTGCGGCCAGCGGTCAGGGAGGAGATGCAGGGCGTCGGAGGGCACTTCGATGACGACGATGTCCCGGGTGCCGGCGTGAGTATGAGCGTAGGCGTCGATGGTGCCGAGGGTGCAGCCGTCGCCGAGGTAGAGGCGCGGGGTTCCGTGCTCGCGCGGGGGCCGGTGGCGTCCGGTCAGCACGGTGAACTCGGCGCCGGCGCGCAGGTCGCGGATCCAGCGGGTGCCGGGGCCGCCGGCCTGGGTGGTGGCCAGGACGGTGACGTGCTCGGGGTCGTGCGCGTCCACCGTCCGTACGGTGTAGCGGCGGCCTTGGGTGGGGGTGGCGCGGACCTGGATCTCGTGGCCGGGCTGCCAGCCGCCGGGGGGCGCTTCGGCGCGCAGGTCCACCTCGACGAACCCGGGGGCGGGTTCGTCGAGGCCGAGGACGCGCGCTCGGCGGCCCATGACGGTTTCGGCGAGCTTGCCGATGAGCGTGGGTGCCTGCGGCATGGGTGTTCTCCTCTCCCGGGGGCTGCGGTTAAGCCGTCGTGGTGACGGACGCTGCCGGTTGAGTGGTTTGGTCTTCGGGACCAAGAAGGTGAGCAGGAGTGGCAGAGCGCCGAACCGTTTCGAGATCCACCCCCTCGCCGGGATCACGGCCGCGTACGTCGGCAGATGCCCGGTTGCCACCCATTGGGTCCGGGCGGCCGAGGTGTCGGACTGCGTGCGCAGGTGGTCTGGGGCGATGTTCGCGATCGTGGAGTCCAGGAGCGTGGTGTGAAGGCTCTCGGCGCCAGAACGAAACCGATGGGGGACGAGACCGATGAAGGTCAGCCGGCGGTCGGTGACCGGTGCGCTCGTGAGAGATTGCGACACGCCTTCTACACTACACCGTGCAGTGTAGAACTACACTCACCGGTGTAGCCTGGGACGGGTGGGAAGCACTGTGAGCTCGGACAAGCCGCTACGCGAAGGCGACCGGGAGAAACGGGCGGCGATCATCTCCGCCGCGCGTGAACTGTTCGCGCGCCAGGGGGTGGACAGCGTCAGCATGGATGCCGTGGCGGCTCGCGCCGGGGTCTCCAAGCGCACCGTCTACGACTACTTCGGTGACAAGAACCGCCTGTTCCTGGCCATCTTGTCCGAGACCTCCGACACCCTGAACGCGTCGATCCAGCACGCCCTGGACCGGCACCTCCCCATGGACGGGACCATCACCACGGTTCCCGGGCTTCAGGAGGCGATCACCGCGCTCGTCCTCGAACTGGGCAGGACTCTCGTCGGCTCCGCCGACTACGCCGCCGCGTTCGCGCTCGTCGCTCAGCGACGCTGGCGGGAGCCGGGCAACCAGGACGACGTCGTGACCGTGTCCGCCGAAGACGCCCTCGCCGATCGCGTCGCCCACTTCGCGAACGTGGGGCTCCTCGACACCGACGACCCGTCCATGGCGGCCGGCCACCTCGCCGCTCTGACCATTCTGCTGGCCTACAACGACCAACCCGACCCCGCGACCGCCGACCCTGAGCGGATCCGCCAGATCATGACCTCCGGCGCCCGCGCCTTCATCCGCGCCTACGCCACGCGCTAGCCCGTTTCGCAGGTCACCGCGAGCCCGGACCCCCTCCTCGCCTGGCAGCCCGGTGCGCGGCACCGGGGCCCTCAACCAGGACGACGTGACAGGAGTGCAGCCATTTCCTGTCACATAGGGTCCGACGGGTGATCCCCGCACCAGGCCCCACTCCCGACCAACAGCGCGCCGCCGGGGCGCTCGCCTTCGAGACCGCAGGCAAACTGCGCCGGCCGAGCGAGCACATGCAATCGCTCGGCCGGCGCACCGACGCGTACAGCGTCGGCAGCCCCGGAGCGCGTCGCTGATTCGCCCGGCGGCATGTCGATCCCGGCCGTGACGCCCAGCGACGACCCCGGCATCGTCAGCATGGTGACGGGCAAACCCATGATCCGCCAAGCACACCTAGACGGCGAACTGGACCAGTTCGATCACGTGGCGGTCGGGGTCGAGCACGTACACCAGCCGCGCACCGTCCCACCGTCCAAGTCCGGGCCCTGACATGGTGACCGGCGTGGCGGTGAGCGGGTGGAATCCGGCTTCGGCCAGGCGGCCGAGCACCAGGTCGAGGTCCGGGACGCCCAGCGCGACGTGCCCGCCCCCAGGGCTGCTGACCGGCGGCGCGACCGAGGCGCCGCGGGAGCCGCTGGAGCTGCTGGAGCCGCTGGAGTCTCGGTACTGCAGCAGTTCGATCATCTGGCCCCGGCCCGCGTCGAGCATGGCGTAGGTGAGCCAGGCGTCCTCGATGCCGGCGGCGCGGCCCTGCGCCTCGCCCGATTCCAGCAGGGGCATGCCGAGCAGGTCGCGGTAGAAGACGAGCGAGGCGTTCAGGTCGGCGCAGGTGAGTCCGGCGTGGTCGAGGGTGGGGGTGGCGTTCATCGGGCGGCTCCTGCGATCGGGTGGCGGAGGTGGTCGGGGAGGGTGTCGCGGGCGAGCAGGTCGCCGATGTTCTCGGCCCGCCGTACCAGGTGGGCCTGGTCGCCGTTCACCAGTACGGTGGCCGGCCTGGGCAGCAGGTTGAGGTTGCTGGCGTTCGCGTCGTTGTAGGCGCCGGTGAAGCAGAAGGCGAGCAGGTCGCCGGGGCGCATGACGGGCAGCGCGGCGGTGCGGGCGAGCACGTCGGACATGCAGGAGCGGCCGACGACGCGGACCTCGGCCAGGCCGCCGGCCCCGGGGAGGTGCACGGGGATGACCGGCGGGCGGGCGGCCTCGTCGGGGATCTCCGACAGGAACAGCTGGCTGGTGTCGGTCTCGTACCAGGTGAAGGGGAAGGGCCGGGTCTGCCGCTTGACGTTGAGCAGGGTCGCCACGTGGATGCCGCACGGTCCGAACAGCGCGCGGCCCGGCTCGACCTCCAGGACACGGCCCCGCGGGTCGACGCCGCCGCGGGCCAGGCCCTCGGCCAGGTTCTCGCAGACGACCTCGGCGTAGCGTTCGATCGGCGTCGGGTCCGGTGGCACGAAGTCCGGGTCGGCGCGGCCGAACCCGTCGACCTGCGGCGCGAACCCGCCGCCGACGTCGATGGTGCGCGGCGTCCAGCCGTCCCACAGCTGCGACACCTCGGCGATCAGCTCGCCGAACCGCCCGGCGTACCCGCCGATGACCGACAGGTCGGTGGTGTAGCGGCCCATGTGCATCATCGCGCCGCTGACCCGCAGCTCCGGCGCGGACAGCGCCTGGCCGGCCGCGGCCAGGTCGTCGTGGGGGAGTCCCGACTTGTAGGTGCCGTAGATGTCGTTGATCGGCACGCCGAAGGCCTGCATGCGGGCGTCGGTCTCGAAGTGGGGTCGCAGCCGTACCCGCAGGTCGGCCTGCCTGCCGGTGGCGCGGGCCGCCATCACGGCGAGTTCGATCTCGCGTACGTCGTCGACGGTGACGCGGGCGCCGAGCGCGACGGCGCGCTCGATCGTGGCGTAGTCCTTGGCGGTGCCGTTGAGTGAGATCAGGGCGGGGTCGATCCCGGCCCTGACCGCGACCTCCAGCTCGCCGGCGCCGACCAGGTCGGCGCCGAGGCCCTCCTGCGCGAGGACGCGCTGCACCGCGACGACGGGGTTGGCCTTGACCGCCGGCAGGACGTGCACCTCCCCGTGGCGCCAGACCCGCTCGAAGGCGGCGCGGATGCGGCGGGCCCGCCGGCGCAGGGCGGACTCCGAGATCACGAACAACGGCGCGGAGTACCGCTCGACCAGGACGTCCACCGGCACGTCCTCGATCAGCAGGCGGCCGGCCTCGCGGCGGAGCATGCCGTCCGACAGCGCTACCGCTTCGGAGTCGTACGAATCGCTCATGCTGGTGAAAATAGTTGAGTGAACATCATCAAGCAACTCTTTCTTAAAGAAAGCATGGACGCTACCTAGCATTTTCGCTGAAGCGGGGCGATGTGGCAGGAGGGCCGCCGACATGCTTCGATTGCCGGGTGACCGATGTGCTCCCCGACAGCCGTGAACCACGGGACGCGCCCGTGCTGGACGAGATCGACCGGCGGATCATCGCCGAGCTGCAGCAGGACGGCCGCCGCACCTACGGCCGCATCGCGGAGGCGGTCGGGCTCACCGAGGCGCCGGCCCGGCAGCGGGTGGCCCGCCTGACCAGGTTCGGGCTCATCGAGATCGTGGCCATCACCAACCCGGGCGCGTTCGGGTTCCGGCTGCGGGTCGCGGTCGGGCTGCGCTGCGAGGGCGACCTGGACGCGATCGCCGCGGCGATCGCGCAGGTGGACGAGGTCGACTGGCTGGTCGCCACCGCCGGCCGCCACGACCTGATGGCCGAGCTGCGCTGCGTGGACGAGCAGCACCTGTACGCGCTGCTCACCGATCGGATCCGGGTGATCCCCGGGGTGCGCGAGGTCGAGACCCTCCTCTACCTCAACCTGTTCAAGGCCTCCTACTCCTGGCCGCCCGGCTCGGGCCGCCGGGTGCCGGACGAGCCGGGCGGCGCCCGGCGCTGCTCCCCGGTCCCGCCGGCGCTCACCGGCGGCGGCGAGGAGGTCACCCTCGACGAGATCGACCGGCGGATCATCGCCGAGCTGCAGCAGGACGGCCGCCGCACCTACGGCCGCATCGCAGAGGCGGCCGGGCTCAGCCTCGCGCCGACCAGGCAGCGGGTGGCCCGCCTGATCGACACGGGCGTCATCAAGATCGCGGCCATCGTCAACCCGAAGGCGGCGGGGCTGCTGCGCCGCGCCGCCCTCGGCCTGCACTGTGAGGGCGACCTGGACGCGATCGCCGCGGCGATCGCGCGGGTGGACGAGGTCGACTGGCTGGTCGCCACGGCGGGCGGCTTCGACCTGATGGCGGAGGTCGGCCACCTGGACGGCGAACGCCTGCACCGGCTGGTGACCGACCGGATCCGCACGATCCCGGGCGTGCGCGGCGTGGAGACCCTGGTCTTCCTGTCGATCTACAAGGTCAGATATCCGTGGCCGCCCGCGATGACGCACCGCGACCAGTCCCGCCTGTAGCCGTGCAGCCCGCCGCCTACCCGTAGCCGGCCGGGCCGTACGGGCCATCCGCGCCCCGGCGGTGCACCAGCAGGGTGCGCCGGAACGACAGCACCCGTTCGCCGTGCTGGTTCACCGCCCAGGTGGCCACCGACAGGACGCCCTCGCCGGGCCGCGATCTCGACGGCCGCGCGTCGAGGATCTCCGACTCGGCCCGTACGGTGTCGCCCGCGCGCACCGGGACCGGCAGCTCGATGTCGTACCAGCCGAGGTTGGCCACCACCCGGCCGAAGGTGCGCGTGGCGGCGGTCGTGGCCGCGGCCAGCACGAACGTCTCGGCGATCAGCGGCGGCCCGTCCAGATGCCGCTCGGCCCACTCCAGGTCGTGGAAGCGCGGCGCGAGCTCCATCGATCTGCGGGCCTGCGCGATCGCCTCCTCGCGCAGGAAGGTGTAGCCGGGGTGGTGGACGAACCGCTCACCGGGCAGGCAGTCCTCGAAGAACAGGCCGAACCGCTCCCGCAGGTCACCGTCCACCAGGTCGTAGACGGCGAAGCGCGGCTCGGCCACCGGCGGGCCGCCGGGATCGGCGTCCGGGCCGCGTCCCCGGCGGTGGATCTCCACGCGGTAACGCAGCTCGATCACCTCGGCGCCGGAGGCGTTCAGCCCGCGGGTGCGCACCCGCACGACCCCGAGGTCAGGATCGTCGCCAGGCTCCACGGCGAGGATCTCCGACTCGGCGTACAGGGTGTCGCCGCCGAACACCGGGGTGCGCAGGCTGATCTCCTCGAACCCCGGCACCCTGCGGCGCCGGGCGAACGTCTTGGCGCACAGGCCCATGACCCGCTGCGCGGTGAGCGTGCTGACCATCAGCGGCCTGCCCCACGCGGTGTGCCCGGCGTAGGCGGCGTCGAAGTGCAGCATCGCGGAGTTCATCGTGTCCAGCGCGTGCTCGGTGTTGTCCTGCTGGGACAGGGTGACCCCCGGCCGGTGCCGGAACCGCTGCCCCGGGGCGAAGTCCTCGAAGTCCAGCCCGAACCGCTCGGCGTACCGGCCGGGACCGAGCAGGTAGTAGGCGGGGAACGTCACGACTCACCTCCCGCGCGGTCGATGACGCGCCGTGCGCGGCGCATCACGGCGGCGTCGACCATCTGCCCGCGGAAGCGGACGGCCCCGCCGCCCGCGGCCGCCCGCAGCAGCGCGTGCGCGTCGGCGACCTGCCGCGCGGTCGGCGTGAAGGCCCGCCGGACGGCGTCCACCTGCTTGGGGTGGACGGCGAACTTGCCGGTGAACCCCATCGCCCGGGCGCGCCGGCACTCCTCGTCGAGCACGTCGGCGGAGTCGAGGTCGAGGCAGGGCATGTCCAGCGCGCGGATCCCGGCCGCCGCCGCGGCCCACACCAGGCGGGCCCGCGCGGGCATCATCGGCTCCCACGCGGCTTCGGCGCCCAGCGACTCGGCCAGGTCGGCGCCGCCGAACCCGAGCGCGGCCACGTGGGGGTCGGCGGCGGCGATCTCCGCCGCCCGTTCCAGGCCCTGCCCGGACTCGATGCTGCAGATCAGCTCGCCGGGCCAGTCCGGGCCGCCCAGCACCCGGGCGCACAGCCGGGCCTCGGCCGCCGACTCGACCTTCGGCAGGATGACGAAATCCGGTGGGGCGGCCGCGTCGAGCAGCGCGGCGAGGTCGCGGATGCCCTCCGGGGTCGTCAGGGCGTTGATCCGCACCCCGACGGGCGCGGTGCGGTGGGTCTCGACGACGTTCACGGCCGCCTGGCGGGCGGCCGGCTTGGCGGCGGGGGCGACCGAGTCCTCCAGGTCGACCACCACCGCGTCGGCTCCCGCGGCCGGCGCGCGCCCGATGCGCTCCGGCCGGTCGCCGGGCACGAACAGGATCACCCGGGCGGCGCCGGCGCCCCCGCTCATATGACCCCCAGCGCGCGCAACGCGCCGATCTCGGCCGTCGTCCTGCCCAGCGCGGTGAGCAGTTCGTCGGTCTGCTCGCCGAGGGCCGGGGCGCGGGTGGGCCGCCGCGACGGGCCGTCCGTCCTGATCGGGCCGGCCAGCAGGCGCAGGGCGGATCCCTGGCCGACGTCGACCTGTTCGATCCGGTCGCCGTCCGCGACGATGTGGCTGTCCATGGCCTGCGGCAGCGTCAGGATGGGCGCCGCGGGCACCGCGTCGCCGAACACCGCCAGCCACTCGGCGGTGGTGCGCGCCGACAGCTCCCGGTCCAGCAGCACGGTCAGCTCGTCCCTGGACGTCAGCCGGTCGGCGAACGTGCTGAACCTCCGATCGTCGGCCCACTCGGGCCGGCCGATCCGCTCGCACAGCGCCGGCCAGAACTTCTCCTTGTTGCACATCAGGTAGATCCAGCCGTCTGCGGTGCGGTAGCTCTGGCACGGGGTGAGCGACGGGTGCGCGGAGCGGGGCAGCCGGGAGGTGCGCAGCCCGCCGTTCAGGTACCAGTGCGCCGGGTAGTTGAGGCTGAACAGCGCCACGTCGAACAGGCTCACGTCCACGTCGCCGCCCCGGCCGGTGTCCCGGGCCCGCAGGATGGCGCTGACCGTGGCCAGGGCGAGCATCACCCCGCCGGTCAGGTCGATCATGGAGATGCCCATCCTGGACGGCGGGCCGCCGGGTTCGCCGGTCAGGTCGAAGTAGCCGAGTTCGGCCTGCATCAGGTAGTCGTAGCCGGGACGGGCCGCGCGCTCGCCCGTCCGTCCGTAGCCGGTGAGGTGCCCGCACACGATCCGCGGATTGGCCTCGCCCAGCGCGGCGAAGGTGAGGCCCAGCCGGTCGGGCACGTCGCCGCGCAGGTTGCTCACCACCGCGTCGGCGTCCGCGGCCAGCTCGGCCAGGATCTTGCCGCCCTCCTCGTGCGCCAGGTTCAGGGTGAGGCTCTTCTTGCCGCTGTTGAGCCCCTGGAAGAACACGCTGCGCGCGGTCCGCGGCAGGTCCTCGCGGAACAGCGGCCCCACCGAACGTGACACGTCGCCGTCGCCCGGCTGCTCGATCTTGATGATCTCGGCGCCGAGGTGTCCCAGGAGCTGGGTGCCGAACGGCGCCGCGCCGTACTGCTCGACCGCGAGCACCCGGACCCCGCTGAGCAGGTTGGTGCGCATCACACCTCCAATCAGTTGGATTTAGATCGGCCTGCGACTATTTTCGGCACGATCTGGCCCGAATGCTACACATATTCGTCGAATGGCGTACAGTCCCGAGCCATGGACTTCCAACTCTCCGAAGATCACGAGGCCATCCGGCTCGCCGTGCGCGAGGTCTGCGCCCGCTTCCCCGGCCAGTACTGGCGCGACCTGGAGGCGAAGGACGAATACCCCGCGGAGTTCGTCCGCCTCATGACCGAGCTCGGCTGGCTGGCCACGCTCATCCCCGAGCAGTACGGCGGCGGCGGGCTCGGCATCACCGAGGCCGGGATCATCCTGGAGGAGATCCACCGCTCGGGCGGGCACGCGGGCGCCTGCCACGCCCAGATGTACACGATGGGCACCCTGCTGCGGCACGGCACCGACGAGCAGAAGAAGCGCTACCTGCCGGGAATCGCCGCGGGCGAGCTGCGGCTGCAGGCCTTCGGCGTCACCGAGCCCGACGCGGGCTCCGACACCACCAAGATCACCACGAGGGCGGTGCGGGACGGCGACCACTACACGATCACCGGCCAGAAGGTCTTCACCTCCAGGATCGCCTACTCCGACCTGATGCTGCTGCTGGCCCGCACCACGCCCGCGGCCGAGGTGGCGCGGAAGACCGACGGCCTGTCGGTCTTCCTGGTGGACCTGCGCGAGGCCGGTTCCAGCGTGCAGTGGCAGCGGATCCCGGTGATGTCCGCCCACCACACCTACCAGGTGTTCATCGACGACCTGCGGCTGCCCGCGGAGAACCTGATCGGCGCGGAGGGCGACGGCTTCCGCTGCATCCTCGACGGGATGAACGCCGAACGCGTCCTGGTCGCCTCGGAGGCACTGGGCGACGGCCGCTTCCTCATCGAGCGGGCGGTGTCCTACGCCTCAGGACGGGAGGTCTTCGACCGGCCGGTCGGCGCCAACCAGGGCGTCCAGTTCCCCCTCGCCCAGGCGCACGCCCAGCTGGAGGCCGCCTCGCTGATGCGCTTCCACGCGGCCTCGCTCTTCGACCGCGGCCTGCCGTGCGGCGCCGAGGCCAACACCGCAAAACTGCTCGCCTCGCAGGCGTCCTGGGCGGCGGCGAACGCGGCCATGACCGCGTTCGGCGGCAACGGGTTCGCCGTCGAGTTCGACGTGGAACGCAAGTTCCGCGAGACCAAGCTGCTGGAGATCGCGCCGGTCAGCAACAACCTGGTGCTGTCCTACATCGGGCACCGGGTGCTCGGTCTGCCGAGGTCGTACTGACCCGCGCGGCGCCGTGACCAGCTCCCGGCGTCGCGTTCGGCCACCTCCTCGAGGACCGCGTCCTGGACGTCGTGGAGTTCCTTGCGGCCGTCCAGCGGGTCGCGGCCGTCCAGCGGTGGCGGACGGCGACTCCGCCCTCGACCCGCACGCGGTGGGCGCCTGTCTTGATGGCGGCCTGTCGTGACGACCCGCTGGACGGCCCGTCCGCTTCGATGCCCTGACGGGAGGCCGGTGACCAGGAGCCCGGTCGGTGCGACGCCGGGCCGGGCGTGGAACTCGCCGAACGGGGTCGGCACCGTGATCCCCGCAGCGTCGTCGCCGCCCCCGACGACGCGCGGCCGGCTACCACGACAGGCGTACGGAGGCATGAGCCGGCTACGCAGAACTGCGTAGCCGCTGCCATCCGCCGCCCGAGGCCGGGGCACCCTCGGCGGCGCGATGATCGATCCCGCGAGCCCGCCACGGCGCGGGCGTCCGACGACCGAAAGGGATCCTCGATGTCCGTCCTGCTTGTACTTGCCGCCGAGGCGGCCTCGCCGGTCTGTACGACGGCCGCGGAATGCGCCGACCAGGGGGTGGACACCTTCATCGGGACCCCGGCGCGGGTCTGGGCGAGCGTGGCCGCGGTGGCGGCGTTGGGCGCGGTGGTGATCGGCTGGCTGGCGCTGCGTTCCGTCCGTCGCGGCGGCGGCGGACGGCGGGGGGCCGTCGTGGCGTTGCTGGTGG
>NZ_JABCPZ010000479.1 GCF_013283785.1 Nonomuraea antri | reverse complement strand
ATCCCGGCCCCACCAAGGCCCCCGCCCCCGTGGCCAAGACGAAAGCGCCCAAGCCCAAGACGCGGGTGCTCTCGTCCGGGACCTGCGGCGCCTCGTACTACGACGAGCCCCAGATGACGGCAAGTGGCGAGCGCTTCAACCCCGCGGCCATGACCGCTGCCCACAAGACCCTCCCCCTGGGCAGCAAGGTCCGCGTCACGAACCCCCGCTCGGGCAAGGTCGTCACGGTACGCATCAACGACCGCGGCCCCTACATCGGCGGCCGCTGCCTCGACCTCTCCGAAGCCGCCTTCTCCGCCATCGGCAACACGAACGCGGGCGTGATGACGGTCAAGTACGAGGTCCTGTCCCGCTGACCCACGCTGCCCCCGCATTTGACCAGCACTGACCCGTACTGACCGCGCTGCCTCCGCACTACCCTTGCGCCGGCTCCATGTTGGCCTCACCCGATGTCGCGCCTCAGCACCCCCGCATCACCTCACGCGACACCCCGGTCCCCCGCATGACACGCCCCGCCTTGCCAGCGGGACGCGCCCCCTCCTCACTCCCGACAGGGCGCGCGTCCTCCGCCTCGCTCTGGCGGCACCCCCCATCACCCCCCACGACACTCCCGCGCCCTGTCGCCCCACATGACACGCTCCGCCTTGCCAGTGGGACGCGCCTTCCTCCTCACTCCCGACGGGGAACACGCGTCCTCTGCCTCGCCCTGGCGGCATCTCCGTGTCCCCCATGACCAAACGCCGGCTCACCGCGTGGCACCCCCTGCGTCACTTCATGCGAAGCGCCCCGCACATCACTTATGCAGCACGCCCGTGCGTCTCTCCACGCGGCACATCCCCTGCATCTCTATGCGGCTCGCCCCCGTGTCCCCCGCATAGCACCCACGCGCCGCCCCCGCACGAGTACGCCCCGTCTACACCCGCGCAGGGCACCACCGCGTCGGCCTGCGTGACATGACATGCCCCCTTGTCGCTCTGCACGACATGCCACGCGCCGCCTGCGGGAGCCCCGCACTCCCCCTCATACCGACGCCTCCGTGCGCGCCTTCTCCAAAGACCCCTCTTCATGGACGCCCTCTCCCCCGAGAAACCCCGTCCATAGTGGTCGCCTTCTGCGGGCGTCCGGAACGCCGGCTTTGCTACTTGACCAGCCGGACCGTCAGCGGGTAGCGGAAGTCGCCTTCCGTGAGAGCCGAGATGCCCCCGACGACGGAGAGGACCGCCGCGCCCAGCCAGACCACCGGCAGCAGCACGACGCCCACGAACGTCAGCGTCAGCAGGATCGTCACGCCCACGGCCGTGAGCTGGAAGTTCAGCGCCTCCATCGCGTGCTTGCGGATGTAGGGCGAGGTCTTGCCGCCGATCAGCAGGAACAGCAGCGGCCCGAGAATCGGGAACCCGATGATCGGGAGCACGTGCGCTGCGGCGGCGCCGAGGCGCTCGTTGCTCTCCGGGAGCCGCTCGGCGCGGATCCGCGGCGGCAGCGGCGCGAGTTGGGGCACGGCTTGCGGGCCGTACAACTCGGTCATGATGGGCATCAGATCAGCGTGGGTACGCGCGGTCATCGCGCGTTCCAGGCGCTCGTCGAACTCGAATTTGTCGAAGCGGCCTTCCGCGTATGCGGTCTTGACGTGCTCGACCACGTGTTCCCGGTCCTGGTGGGTGACGCGCAGATGAGCTGGCGGCACCTGTTTCGGCCCGGCGGGTGTCGGTACCCCAGCCATAAGAGCCATGCCTCTCCTTAGGGAAACGAGCAGATACCAGACATCCTGCGTCGTGCGGGCCCGACGTGCCATCGGGAGAATCCCCGATGTGTCCCCTAGATCGTCCCCGACGCGGCGGCTCCAGACGGTATAAAAAGGATGCATGAGATGGCGAGACCGCTACGGCATCCGGCGACTGCGCGGCCCTAAGATCGCGAAGTTCGACCGCGAGGCGACAGACGCCGACATCGAGGCGCTTATCGCCTTTGCCCGTTCGCGGCGTGGCGTTGAGTTCTACGTCGAGCCGGAGACTTTCGCCACCGACACGACGGCTGTGGCGGTGGCCGACGACGGCGAGTGGACTCGGCGCAGAGTCGGCTCCCCCGCCGTCATCCACAAGGTCGCGCGCGACCTCGCATTACCGGTGTACGACGTGCAGCTCACCGGATACCCGCAACGAATGCGCGCTTACAACGAGCGCCGCCGGCAAGAAGGCAACAGCAACCCATAATCCTTTCCCGCGCGCTCGGCTGAGCCGTTTCCAGCACTGATGGCGGTTGGCCAATCCTCGCTTCTCCTTCTCGTGCTTCCTTGGTCGTTCCGTCCACGGGCTACTACCATCTACCGGCTCTCTCGCCGATCGGTGGCTGTCAGGTTGGGGCGTCGGGCGGTTTTGTGCTCATGACGCTTTCCTGCGGAGCCAAGGTTCGCGTTTCCCGTTTCATGCGGCCTCTTTCTCTTCCGCTATGAGAGCGATCAAGGGGAGGAGCCAGGTGGCGCGGGGTGGGCC
>NZ_JABCPZ010000478.1 GCF_013283785.1 Nonomuraea antri | reverse complement strand
CCATCACCCAGCCCGAACACCTCGCCCACTGGTTCCCCGCCGACGTCACCATCGACGGCGACCGCATCGGCTACGGCTTCGGCCCCGACGGCCGCATCACCCACCACGACGAACCCCACCTGTTCGCCCACACCTGGGGCGACGACGAACTGCGCTGGGAGATCCAACCCGACGGCGACGGCAGCATCCTCACCCTCACCCACACCTTCACCGACCGCCACGGCGCCGCCAGCTTCGCCTCCGGCTGGCACACCTGCATCGCCGCCCTGGCCGCCCACCTCGACCAGCGCCCCATCCGCCCACCCGCCGACAGCGCCCGCCTGCACGAGCACTACATCGCCATCCTCGGCCTCGACCCCGCCACCACCCACCACGGCGCCGTCCGCCTCGAACGCCAGCTCGCCCGCCCCGCCGACCAGGTCTGGCACCACCTGCACGGCCACCAGGCCGCACTCGGCGCGCCACCGCCGGCGCCGTTCACCGTGGCCGGCCGGGCCGCCGGACCGGTCACACGCCTGGAGAACGCCAAGCTGCTCGAGTACGGCGACATCCGCTGGGAGCTGACCGAAGGCACCGGCCACGGCGCCCGCCTCGTCATCACCGGCGCCGACCCGGCCGACCTGCCCGCCTGGCGCGCCCTGGTCGAGGAACTGGCGGCCGGTCTCGTCGACGACGGGTTTGTGGATGGAGAAAGTGGGTCTTAAGCCAACCCACGTCCTTTACTTAGTAGATCAAATCGAGGGCGGCCGCCGTGGCCGCCCGCGCCCGCCGTGGCGCCAGCAGCAGATCCGCCGAATCCGACAACTGATCCACACAGCCCACCACCGGCAACGCCCTGATCACCGGATCGGACACCGCCGACATCAGCGCCTCGGCGAACCGGTCACCGCCGATCACCTCGAACGGCCGATCGTGGAAGCCGCGCACCCGCTCGTCCTGCCGCTCGGCCAGCGCCACCCGGTTCTGCAGCGCCGCCAGCCGCCCGTACGCCGCCGACAGGCCGCGCTCGCGCTCACGCCACGACCGCGCCGCCATCGCCTCGCCCAGCGACTCCCCCAGCTCCGCCGACCCCGGCAGCCGCGCCAGCGCGCTGCCCAGCCATTTCGGGTACGGCGGATAGCGGCGCCGCAACAGCAGCGCCAGACGCATCACCTCCCTGGCCAGCCGCGCACCCACCACGGCCGAGCCCAGGCCGTCGCCGACCTCCCCGCACCGCGCGGGGAACGGCTCCTCCTGCGCGATCCGCCGCCACTGGCAGGCCAGCACGTAACGCCACACGTCCTCGGGATACCAGCGCAACGCCGCCCGCGCCGCCTCCAGCCCGCCACCGTCGAGGCCGTCGTGGAACACCTCCCCCGCCGTCACCTCCGCCAGCGACTGCCACGGCGCCGACAGCCAGTCCAGCAACGACATGCCGCCACGCGGGTCGAACCCCAGCCGCTCCACCAGCCACCCGCCCAGCTCCCGCACGCACACCCCGGGCCGGCGCGACCCGTGATAGTCGAAAACCGTGTCGAAACCGCGGAACCGCTCGGGCAACGCGGCGGCGATCTTCGCCTCCACCTCACCCACCAGCGCCGCGTCGGTGAACACCAGCACCCGCGGGCCCCAGTCGTGGTCGGCGGAGCGGGCCGTGTCGAAGGCCAGCACCTCCGAACCCGGGCCGATCAGCGCCGCGCTGTGCGCGACCCCGGCCACCAACGGCGCCACCACCTCGCCGTAGAAGGCGCGGGACAACTCAATACCAGGCATGAAATCGGACATCACTCCGTCAACTCTGCCCCAGGCCCGCCCGAACCTCACCCGATTTTCCCCAAGGGTCACCTGGCGCGAGGTCCTCGGCCGGGCTCGCCCGGCTGATCTACCGGCCCTGACGCTCCTCCAGCCGGCTGCCCCTGGGCAGCGTCACGGCCAGCACGATGCTCGGAATGTCCAGCTCGATCCGGTGCCGGCGGCCACGCGGCACGATCGCGGCCGTCCCCGCCGTCAACCTGACCATCTCCTCCCGCCGCCCGGCGCCCTCGGCACACACGTACAGCCGGAACTTCCCCACCAGGCAGGAGACGACCTCCTCCGCCTCGAGGTTGACCTGCCAATGCCCGGCGTGCACGTCGGCGTCGGTCTTGGCGTGGAAGGCCGTCAACCGCCAGCCGTCCTGATCGGGCTCGCCACCCCGGCGGCCCGCGCGGATCTCACCACCGGGACGCAACCCGATGGCGGAGTCGAACAGATCGATCGTGTCCATGCACCCATCGTCGCCACCGGGACGCCCCCGGTCGTCGTGCCGGGGAAGACTCCTGCGCCTGGCACCGGGGAAGTACGACCGCGCCTGCTACCTCACCGGGAGTACCCGGCCCGCCGGCGGCGCGACCACCCATGAGCACTCAGTCCGTCAGGCGCGCGACCGCCGTCAGCCTGCGGGTGTAGCCGAGTCGCTGGTACACCGCGACCGCCGCCTCGTTGTGGTCGTCCACCATCAGCGCCGCCCGCCCGTACTCGGCCACC
>NZ_JABCPZ010000477.1 GCF_013283785.1 Nonomuraea antri | reverse complement strand
GCAGGTCGCCCAGCGCCTCCCGATGCTCGGGCCCCGAGACGAACTCGGACTCGATCCGGACGCCCCCATTGCGGGTCACCAGGCGTAACACGACCTGCGGGTCGGCGGGGCGGTCGGTCAGCCAGCCTCACGCGCGGGCAGCCGCCATGGAGCCGGAGGCGGGCACCCTGGAGTTGGGGGCGCCAGGCAGTCTCAGGGGCGCCCGGATCCGGCACCTTCAGGAGGGCGCCAGGCAGCCTCAGGGGCGCCGGGGTCCGGCGTCCTCAGGGGGCGTCGGGCAGCCTCAAGTAAGTATCAGGCGGCGAGTTGGAGACCCAGGCTGGTCAGGTTGGTGCGGGCCCAGGCCAGTTCCTCGGCCAGCAGCGACACCAGCGCGCCAGGCCCCTTGGCCCGCCCGGGCACGGCCAGGTTGTGCGTCTCCACCTCGATGTGCGCACTGCCGCTCACCGCACCCGACAACATCGCCGTCAGCGTGTCGTGCAGCACCGCGCCGGTGCTCGGCGTCTCGCCCGTGTGGTTGTGTACGTGGCCCAGCTTCACCACCGGCGCGCCGGCCTTGGCCAGCCCGCGCAGGGCCGCGCCCGGCTCCTCGGCGCCGCAGGCGAGGTGACAGGCGTCGAGGCAGACGCCCAGGTGCTCGGAGTCGATGCCGCAGACCCGCTCAAGCGCCTGCTCGGTGGTCTCCAGCACGCATCCGGGCCACGGCTCGAAGCCGACCCTGATCGTCTTGCCCGTGACGCTGTAGATGCCGCGCAGCTCGCGAGCCAGGCGTTCGAGACGCCGGGTGGCGATCGAGTGCAGGTCCGCGGGCCAGTCGCGGCGCCAGCCGATCGGTATCGTCGAGATGCTGCCGAACCGTACGTCCTCAGGCAACAGGAACGCCAGGATCTTGGCCAGCGCCATCGTGTACCGGTAGCGCTCCGGCTTGGCCCAGTCGGGGCCGGGGACTTCCTGGTTGCGCCCGCCGGTGCCGTTCAGGCTCACGACCTCCAGGCCGCGCTCCTCCAGCGACCTGCGCAGACGTACGAGCTCGATGCGGTCGGCCGTGAGGTGGTCGGCGACGGTGGGCGACAGCCACAGCCCGATGCCCATCCGCTCGACGCCCAACCGCTTGCGCACCGGCACGGCGTAGCGGGTCAGGTGCGCGATCAGGTTCTCCAGATCCTCAGCGGGATGGACGCCTGCGTTATAGGCGAGGTGAACGAGCGTTCCGTCGTTGTGACGCAGGCGCATCGGTTTCCTCCACGGCTTGCCGGTGTGTTCCCATCGCCCGCCTCGGACGTGCGAACCTGTTGAGCATGCCTGCTAACGGGTGACGCACGCGTCCGCCCTGAGTTGATTCCTTACTACTCCCCAGGGAGCAGCGCCCACCCTAGAAACATGCTCTTGTGACTCACTTGGACGAGACTTGGCGTAGCTCTACGCAGTGTAGTACTACTTCCGGTGGCGTCACACCCGCCCATCCAACAATTCCGCAACGACGCCGGAATCCCCGCAGGTTTTTCCGTTCAGATCCGCCGTCAGGCGATGATCAACGCCAGGATGACCAGCGCGGACCCGCCGAACGCCACCGCGTGCCTGACGTTCTGCATCCCGGGGAACACCCAGGACGGGAAGGCCCGCTCGGCCGCGGACAGGAAGGCCGGCACGTCGATCCTCGCCAGCATCGGGTCACCCTTGCGCTTGAAGGCGGCCTGCACCGAGGTGGCGGCGGTGAGCTGGCTGTACAGGATAAGCGCATTGCCGAGCAGCACGATCGGCTGGAAGATCCACGACAGGGTACGCCCCCACTCGTCACCGGCCAGGTTGAGCACCGCCAGCGCGGCCATGACCAGCGCGACCGCCGCGGGCACCGCGGTCTCGTGACCGCCGGCGTCGAAGCGCAGCTTGTTCTCCGCCAGGACCGAGCCCGGGATGCCCTGCCTGGCCAGCTCGGCCTCGGCGGCGGCCTGCGCGTCCGGCCCGTATCGGTGACGGATCAGGGGGATGCTCAGGAAGGCGAGCGCGATGAGCAACTGCAGTACGGCGGCGAATGCCATCATGGGGGTTCTCCTCGTCTTGGACGATCCCGCAGCCTGGAGCGCCACTGCCCCGGCCCTTTCGGAACCTCGTGTTTCCCGACAAGGAAGACGATCGCGAAAGCCGCTGACACCCCACTGACACCCACCGCCCGCCTCACTGACACCCGCATTGAGTCGCAGGCTGAAAGGTCGCCGACGGTCTGGGCTGTGGGTGGCGCTACGGGGTGGCGGGCCGCGCGAGGTCCCGCTGGCGATCTGGAACGTGGAGTGCTGTGCGAAGGCTCTGGCTGGCTGTCTCGGGCGCGCGTGGTCACCCGGGGCGCTCCAGATGGCACTGAGACGTGGATGGCTGCCCAGAAGCTCTGGGTGACGGTCTCAGCGCGGCGGCGGCCTCTCAGCGCGGGTGGGGGGCTCAGCGCGGGCAGCGGCCTCAGCACGGGGTGACGGCCCCAGCGCGGGTGGCGGCCCCAGGTGGATGGCTATGCGCGGGTGTGGGGTGGCCACCTCAGCGTGAGCGGCGGCCTCAGCGTGGATGGCTGTGCGGGGGCTTTGGGTGGCGGT
>NZ_JABCPZ010000476.1 GCF_013283785.1 Nonomuraea antri | reverse complement strand
GTTGCGGGTGTCCCGGCCCTGTAGCGGCCGGGACACCCGCAACCCATCCCCGTATCGGGGACCGCCCCCACCGTCACACACCTAGAGCACCCGGCCCCCGCGCCGGACAGGCACGCCCTGTCACCCGCTGACCACCGGTACACCGGCCCGCAGGGGCCGGACCCCCCAACCACACCTAACGCGGCACCGCGTCTGTTTCGCCTGCCCGCACATCGAAACCACACCTCAGGAAGGCGCTGTCATGGCTCACGAAATCGAGATGTTCGCCAATGGTTCGGCCGGGTTCGCCGCCGCCGGTAAGCCGGGCTGGCACGGGCTCGGCTACACCGCATTCGGCCCGATGACCGCCGAGGAACTCCTGGCCAACGCCCACCTCGCCGGGTGGAACGTGCGTAAGGTGCCGGTCGGTCAGGTGACCGACCCCGTCACCGGCCTGCCGGTCGTCACGGACGAGGACTTCCTGGTCGTGCGCACCAACCCCGTCACCGGACAGCCCGAACGTCTCGGCCGGGTCGGGCGTGACTACCAGGTTCTGCAGAACGAGGACGTGACCGCGTTCCTGCAGACACTGGTGGATGAGTCCGGGGCGGTATTCGACACGGGCGGGTCGCTGAACGGCGGGCGGCGGGTGTTCGTCACCATGCGCCTTCCCGAGCCGCTCATGGTCGGCGGGTTCGACCAGGTCGACCTCTACCTGGCGGCGTTCTCACGGCATGACGGGTGGGGCTCGTTCGTCACCGTGGCCACCCCGGTCCGGGTGGTGTGCGCCAACACCGAACGGGCGGCGTTGGCCAACCACGCCTCGAAGTTCACCGTCCGCCATACCGGCAACGTCGCCGGGCGAATCGCCGAGGCGCGTGAGGCGCTGAAGCTGACGTGGAAGCACGGCGAAGCGTTCGCGGCCGAGGCCGAGAAGCTCCTCGCGGTGGCGATGGAGGTGAAGGAGTTCCGTCAGTTCACCGCCCGCCTGCACCCGCTCCCGGCCGACGCGAAGGAGCTGGCCCGGCGCAACCACGATCTGACGATGCGGGAGCTGGAGTACCTGTTCACCACCGCCCCGACGCAGGAGCCGATCCGCAACACGCGCTGGGCCGCCTACAACGCGGTGACCGAGCGGCTGGATCACAAGAGCCCGGTGTTCGGCAGCCGCGACGTGGCGACCGTCCGGGCGGAGCGGGCTCTGCTCGACGACCATGACAACGCCAAGATCAAAGCCCGCGCGTTCCGGCTGCTGGCCACCGCCTGAGCAGGCCATCCGGTACGGCCCCGCCATGGGGCCGTACCGGCCACCCGGGGATGCCACACCCCTACACGGGCCCTACCAAAGCCCGCACCTATGGACCGGCCCCCCACCAGGGCTGTGTCCGTCGCGCCCTACACCCCACGCCCTACCCGCACCCGGGCCCGCTTCGGAACCGGACGCCCACCCCGTCACCCGCTACTGAAGGAAGATCTCGATGGGACGACTCGAAGACCTCGTCATCCACTACCTCAACGCCGCCCGCTGGGAACTCAGCGAGGCCCTCAACCGCATCGTCTGTCTCGACGATGGGGGGACGTTGCACGGCAAGGACCTGGGCCGCATCGCCTACGCCTACCAGCGGGTGTCGTGGTGGCAGCAGGTCACCGACCTCACCCACGGCCGTGAGGAAACTCTCGACGGCGCGACCGCGCTGCTGACCGTGCGGCAATGGGCACGAGAGTCACTGATCAACGCCCGCCCGGTCACCAACGGCGGCCTGTTCACGCTGGCGATGGCCGAGTCCCGCAGAGGCGGCGCACGTGCCTTCCTGGACGCGACCGAGAAGCTCGCCGACGCCCTCACCCCGCCACCCGCGCCAGGAGTCCGTCCGGCCGAGGGGATCACCGCTGCCGCATCGCCAGCTGGTGCCGAGCAGGGAATCCCGGCCACGGTCTACCGGCCCTGACCGGCGGCCCGCCACCCGCGCCCGGCTCGGTGACACCGGCCGGGCGGCCCGGGCCGAGCCTCACGCCGCCAGATAGGCGGCCCCACAGCTCCTCATCCTCATGCTCACCGGCCGATGTCACCCGACGGAAGGAAACCGCATCATGAAGGACCGCAGCCAGCCCGGCCCCCTGCCCCCGACCGGCAGCCCGGACGGTGTCGACCCCGCCTCGGGGGTCGGCCACGCCTGCGCCGAGCAGGCGCGGCGCTCGTTGGATGAGCTGACCGCCGAGAAGATCACCTGCGCTCGTCACGCGTACTACGCGGCGGCGGCCGAGGCGGCGTTCGCCTTGCACAACGGCCAGCGCCTGACCGGTGAGCAGATGTTCGCCGCCGCGCTCACTCAGGCGTCCCGCGCCTGGTGGGATCTGGTGGAAGCGGAGATCACCGGTAAGAGGCTGACCTGTGATCATGCGGTGCGGCGGGTGCGCTCGTGGGCCCGCCATTACTTGACCGGGGAGGCCCCGGCTGCGCAGCCGGGGACGTTGTTCGATCACGCCCTCGCTCACGCATCGCGTCTTGCCGCCCGCGACTTCCTCGCCATAAGCGGCCAGCTCCTGACCCTGCACCTCGCGACCGAGCCGGGCGACGACGGTGACGTTCCCGCTTCGGGCCTGCC
>NZ_JABCPZ010000475.1 GCF_013283785.1 Nonomuraea antri | reverse complement strand
CTTCTGAGATTCCACGCGGGGAGGAGGTCCTCCCCGCGTGGTCCTGCTCCTCCGCTCCAGCAGCACCGCGCCATCGCCCTGATCCGCCACCAGGCGGTGGGGCGGGGGCGCCTTTTTCATGCGGTGAGCGCGGGTGCGTGGCGCGCGTCTCGCGAACACAACCCGATCGCGAACGTAACCGCGATCGCGAACGTAATCCGACCGCGAACGTAACCCGATCGCATCAAGCCCGGCCGGCGGGCTTTCCAGCGTGGAGCACCGGCTCCACAGAGCGGCGCTCCCCAGCCCCGCGGACTCGGCGGGCAGCTCGCTGCTGGAGGTGCTGTGTCGGCCGCGGCTCACGAGGTCGCTCCCCCCACCGCCGGTGGTGACGGAAAGCGCGGCACCGCCGCCACCACGACTCTGGCACACCCGAGGCCGGCGGCTACGGCGGATCACCCGCCCCGGCGGCACCGTAGAGTCACTACTGAAGGACGGTGGAGATCTCACCGGACGGGGTGGGCCGCCATACCTTGTCTGCGGCGGAGGCGGCAGAGGCGGTCGCAGCGCCGAGACCGAGCGCGATGATACCGGCTGCCGCCACGACGGCGAGCTTCTTGAGCAGTCTGACCTGTGTCACAAGACCTCCCGATACGAAGATGCAGGGGCGATGGTATTGGACCCGAAGATCGCGCCACAATCCTCCCCCATAAGGCTGGATGCGAGCCTCTGTACGGCAGGAATGTGGTCACTTGAACACCTCGACGGGTTCGTCTCCTGGCAGGCGCAGCGGTTGCTGCGGGCCGGCCACCTCAGCCAGGAGTCAGAGGAACGCCCTGATGATCATCGCCTGGCGAGTCGATTGCAAGGCGCATGAAAGGCTGCACCCCTAGACATGCGCATGTGCCCCATGGCGCCGGAAACTTAGGCGAGGGCGGCGTTCGTCCGCCTGTCTCCCTAAATGGGCTCGTTTGTCAAACTTCGTGAAGGAGGGCAGCGCTCCTAGTGACGCTGGAGATCGGATTCCTCGGCCCGTGGCAGGTCCTGGCCGATGACGAGCCGGTCCGGCTCGCCGGCCTGCGACGGATCGGCGTGCTGGCCAGACTCGCACTGAACACCGGGCAGGTCGTCCCCGCCGAGCGGATCCTCACCGACATCTGGGGAGACGGCTCGGCTGCGACCTCGGCCAAACAGCTCCACATCGTGATCTCCAAACTCCGCGAAACCCTCGGCCCGCACACCACCGAAGAGATCATCAAGACCGTGCCCGGCGGCTACCGGCTCGCGCTCGAACCGGACCACGTCGACGCCCACCTGTTCACCCGCCTGCTCAAACGCGCCCGCACCGCCCAGGCGCAAGGGGGCGGCGCCGCCGCCGACGCCCTGTTCCGCACCGCCCTGCAGTTGTGGCGAGGCGAGCCACTGGCCGGATTGACCGCCCCGTGGGCCCGGATCGAAGCCACCCGCCTGGAAGAAGAACGCTCAGCCGCCCTGGAGGACCACGCCGATCTCCGCCTCGCCGCCGGCGACCACCACGCGGTGGCCGCCGACCTGGCCGCACACGTGCGGGCACATCCCCTGCGCGAACGCCCCGCCGCCCAGCTCATGCTCGCCCTGCACCGCGCCGGCCGCCCGTCTGAGGCGCTCGCCGTCTACCAGGACACCCGCCGGATCATGGTCACCGAACTCGGCGTCGAACCCGGCGCCGAGCTGCGCCGCCTGCACCAGGCCGTCCTGGCCAAGGACCCGGCCCTCGACCTGACCACCCCGGCCCAGCAGGTCACGGTCGGCGGCCCGGACATCCCGGCCGAACTGCCCGCCGACACCCACGCCTTCACCGCCCGCACCACCGAGATCGACCGCCTGCGCACCGCACTCGGTCCCGCCGGCGGGCCAGTCGGGGGGCCGGCCATCACCGTGATCGACGGACCCGGCGGCATCGGCAAGTCCGCCCTGGCCGTCCACGTCGCCCACGCCACGTCCGCCCGGTTCACCGACGGCGTCATCTACCTCAACCTGCACGGATCCTCCCCCGGACTCGACCCGCTGACCCCGGCCCAAGCCCTGCGCCACCTGCTGCGCTCCCTCGGCCTGGACGGCGCCGCCGTCCCCGCCGACCCGGGCGAGGCCACCGCCCGCTACCGCTCCCTGACCGCGGCCTGCAACCTGCTGGTCATCCTGGACAACGCCCGCGACGTCCGCCAGATCCGCCCGCTCATCCCGGCGGGACCGGGCTGCCGGGTCCTGATCACCTCCCGGGAGCCGCTGGCCACCCTGGACCACGCCCGCCATCTCCACCTGGGCAACCTCGGCCCCGCCGACGCCACCGCGCTCCTGTCCGAGCTGGCCGGGCCCGACCGGATACGCGCCGAACCGCAGGCGGCCGAGCGAATCGTCCAGCTGTGCGGTGGTTTCCCCCTCGCCCTGCGGATCGTCGGCGCCCGCCTGGCCGCCCGTCCCGACTGGACCCTGTCCGACCTGGAAATACGGCTGGCCGACGCCACCCGCCGGCTGGACACGCTCGAGTACGCCGACCTGGCCGTCCGCGCGAGCATCGCGGTCAGCCACCACCACCTGCGCGAAGAGCCGGCCGGGCGCGACGCCACCCACCTGCTGCCCCTGCTCGGCCTGCTCGGCCTGCCCACCC
>NZ_JABCPZ010000474.1 GCF_013283785.1 Nonomuraea antri | reverse complement strand
GTCCCCGACGCCAGCGGCAGCAACCGCGCCACCCCCGCCGACGTCGCCCGAGCCACCCCCTCGGCGCCGGCCGCCCGCTCACGCACCAGCGCGACCCGCACCGGCGGCTGCGTCACGACCCGCACCCGCGCCGCCGGCAACCCCTCGGCCATCACCCGCTCCAGCGACGCCAACGTCCGGCGCCGCCGCGCCAGCTCCGCCTCCAGCGCGTCACGCACCGACTCCAGCGCGCCCTCCGCCCCCGACAACACCTGCCCGACCACCGCCAGCGGCACGTCCAGCGACCGCAGCAACCCGATCGACAACGCCACCCGCGCCTGCCCAGGACGGTAGTAGCGGTACCCGGTATCGCCATCGACGTACGCCGGCCGCAACAACCCCAGCTCGTCGTAGCGGCGCAACTGCTTCACACTCAACCGGCCCAGCCGCGCGAACTGCCCGATCGGCAGCAGATCCTCATCCACCACCCCAGCATGGGCCCTCCCCCCGGGGGAGAGTCCAACCGTCCGGCGGCGCGTCACACTTCCCGCCCCGCGCGGGTCATGGCAGTGAACACCACCCGCGACCCCGCACGAGGAGCGACGACATGACCGCGCCCATCCTGATCACCGGCGGCACCGGCACCCTCGGACGCCTCATCGTCCCCCTGCTGCACCAGGCCGGCCACCCCGTACGCACCCTCGGCCGCACCCCGCACCAGCACGACCTCGACGGCGTCGAGCACATCACCGCCGACATCAACGCAAGCACCCGAGACACCGGCGGCGGGCTCGACGCGGCGCTCACCGGCGTCCACACCGTCATCCATTGCGCCGGCAGCGCCAAAGGCGACGACGACCTGGCCCGCACCCTCGTCCGAGCCGCCCGCAAGGCCGGCGTGCGCCACCTGGTCCACATCTCCGTCGTCGGCGCCGACCGCGTCCCCGTCGTCAGCCGCGTCGACCGCGCCATGTTCGGCTACTTCGCCGCCAAACACGCCGCCGAGCACGTCATCACCGGCTCCGGCATCCCCTGGACCATCCTGCGCGCCACCCAGTTCCACGACTGGATCTGGAACACCCTGCACCAGCTCGCCAAACTCCCGATCATGACCACCTGGCGCGGCGTCCGCTTCCAGCCCGTCGACACCGGCGAGGTCGCCGCCCGCCTGGCCGAACTCGCCCTCGCCGGCCCCGCGGGACTCGTCCCCGACCTGGGCGGCCCGCGCGTGCACCGGATGGAGGACCTGGCCCGCGACTACCTGCGCGCCACCGGCCGGCACCGCCTCGTCCTGCCCGTCAAGACCCCGGGCACGGCCGCCGCCGCCTTCCGCGCCGGCGCCAACCTCACCACCGACGCACTGGACCAGCCCACCGACCAGCCCACCGGCCGCCGCACCTGGCAGGACCACCTCACCCAGCGGACGACCCGCCAGTGAAAGCGCCACCTTGCACCTGACGTAACGGCAGAGTGCATGCTGGCACCCATGAGTCTCTCCGTCGGGCAGGTGGCCCGCCTGGCCGGCACCACCGTACGCACCCTGCACCACTACGACGAGATCGGCCTGCTCACCCCCACCGAACGCACCAGCGCCGGCTACCGCCGCTACACCGACGACGACCTGGTACGCCTGCAACACATCCTGCTCTACCGCGAACTCGGCTTCCCCCTCGAAGAGATCGCCGTCATCCTCGACGAACCCCACACCGACGAACTCACCCACCTACGCCGCCAGCACGAACTCCTCACCCGCAGATCCCAGCACCTCGACGGCATCATCACCGCCGTCGAACGCGCCATCGAAGCCCGCACCATGAACATCACCCTCACCCCAGAAGAACGCTTCGAGATCTTCGGCGACTTCCGGCCGGAAGACCACGACGCCGAAGCCGAACGCCGCTGGGGCGGCAGCGAAGAATACGCCCAAAGCCGCCGCCGCGTCGCCACCTACACCCCCGCCGACTGGCTGCAGCTCAAAGCCGAGGCCGCCGCCCTGTCCGACGACCTGGTCGCCGCCTACAAGGCCGGGCTGCCCGCCGACGGCGAACACGCCATGGACCTCGCAGAACGCCACCGCGGCCACATCGTCCGCTGGTTCTACGACTGCACCCACCACATCCACCGCTGCCTGGGCGACATGTACGTCGAAGACCCCCGCTTCACCGCCACCTTCGACGCCCTGGCCCCCGGCCTGGCCGGCTACCTGCGCCAGGCCATCCACGCCAACGCCCGCCGCCACACCTGAACCACCCCCACCCCGATACATGCCCTTGAAGGCATATAACCGGACAGGTATATTCAGCGGCATGCGCTTCGACGTCCTGGCCGAACCCGCACGACGCCGCATCCTCGACCTCCTCCTCCAACGCCCCCACCTCGTCAGCGAACTCACCCACACCCTCGGACTCACCCAACCCGGCACCAGCAAACACCTGCGCGCCCTCCGCGACGCCGGCCTCGTCACCGTCCGCAAAGACGCCCAACGCCGCTGGTACGAACTCCGCCCCCAACCCCTCGCCGAAATCGACGCCTGGCTCACCCCCTACCGCCACCTGTGGAACCACAGCCTCGACGCGCTCGAACGCCACCTCGACACCATGGAGGACGAACCCACATGAACGACCACCTCACCCACCACCCCGACGGC
>NZ_JABCPZ010000473.1 GCF_013283785.1 Nonomuraea antri | reverse complement strand
AAGAGACAGCCCTCCCGGCACCGCCGATATTTCCGGCAGCACGTGCCTTCCCAGCACCGCCCTCACTTCCCGCACCAGGCACACTCCCCGCACCACACGCACTCCCCGCATCGCCCTCACTTCCCGCGCTTTCTGCGCCACCCACACCGTCGGCGCCACCCACGCCCTCGGCACCACTCGCGCCCTCCGCCTTGCTCACTCTCACCGCGCCGCCCACCCTCGCCGCGCCTCCAGGGCTCCCGGCACGACTCACACCCTCCGCGCCACCCGCCCTCGCCGCGCCTCCACGGCTTTCGGCACTGCTCACACCCTCCGCGCCACCCGCGCCCTCGGCACCGCTCACGCCCCCCGCGCTGCCCGCGTCTCCAGAACCGCCCACACCCTCTGCACCGCCCCGCTCCGCTGCCTGTACTCCCGCGTCCCTTGCCGCGCCCATCGGCTCAGCGGCATCGCGCGGTAAGGCGCCAGCGGCCGGGACGGGAGGCGCATCCTCCGAGGCGGCCTGCACGACGGCACCGCTGCCCGAGGCTGCACGGCGGTTCCCCGGAGCGGAGTCCTGCCTGAGAGCGCCGACGACCGCAGCGCGCCCATCACCCTCACGAGCAGCGGCACCCGTGGAAACGTCGGCCGTCGGGCCGCGCTGTCCGTCCTCCGAAACGGCCCGCACAACAGCAGCGCCAACCGAAACCACGCGGTCATCCCCCGGAGCAGCGTCCTGCCGAAGGACCCCGACGACCGCAGCACGCCCATCACCCCCACGAGCAGCGACACCTGGGAAAACTCCGGCAGCCAGGCTGGGCTGTTCACCTTCCAGAGCAGTCTGCACAACGGGACCGGCAGCCAAGGCCAGGCCGTCAGTCTCACGAGCAGCGCCTGGGAAGGCGTCCGGGAAAGCGGCCGCGATCGGAGCCTGGCGATCCGGCTCGGGCGCCGTCATGCCTGGCCGACCGTCTGGCGCTGGCGGCCGAGGCCGTCGATCTCCAGCTCGACCACGTCACCGGTCCGCAGGTACGGCTGCCCGGGCAAGCCCATCGCCACCCCCGCGGGCGTGCCGGTGTTGATCACGTCGCCGGGCTCGAGCACCATGAACCAGCTCAGGTACCTGACGATCTCGGCCGCGTCGAAAATCATGTCCTTGGTGTTGCCGTTCTGGCGTTGTTCGCCGTTCACCCACAGCCGCAGCGCGAGGTTCTGCGGATCGCCCACCTCGTCCGCCGTGACCAGCCACGGTCCGAACGGGTTGAACGTCTCGCACGACTTGCCCTTGTCCCACTGCCCGCCGCGATCAAGCTGGAACTCCCGCTCGGAGACGTCGTTGGAGATCGCGTAGCCCGCGATGACGTCCAGCGCCTCCTCGCGACCCTCCAGGTAGCGGGCCGGTTTGCCGATGACGATGGCCAGCTCGACTTCCCAGTCAGTCTTCACGCTGCGCCGGGGCACGAGCACCTCGTCGTACGGGCCGACCATGGTGTTGGCGGCCTTCATGAACACGACGGGCTCGGCCGGCGGCTCGGCGCCCGATTCCGCGGCGTGGTCCCGGTAGTTGAGCCCGATGCAGACGATCTTGCCGGGACGTGCGATGGGCGCCCCGACCCGCAGCCCGTCGGCGTCGACGACGGGCAGGTCATCGCGTTCGAGTGCGGCACGGACGCGGGCCACTGCCCCGGATGCGAGGAAAGCCCCGTCGATCTCGGGCTCTCCGATGTCGCGCAGGTGGCCGGCGGCGTCCATCACCACCGGACGCTCCCGACCGACGGGTCCTACTCGCAGCAGTTTCACACTGCACCCTTCGCCTCATACATCGGATGTCTTTGGTTTCGATACTGCGTGACGGCGGCAGGATGTGTCAAGAGCCGAACATCGGCGATGAATACATCGGACGAAACCTCTTGTCTGAATCGACTGCGCAGTGTTAACAACGTCTCCGGCCCCAACGAAAGGCTGCCCGTGACCGACCAGGAGTCCCCCCAACGGCAGGCCAGAGCTTCCCCGCACGGACCGACCAGACGCTCCCCTCACCACCCGTCCAGAACCTCGCCACATGGACCACCCGGGTGCTCCCCCGCCACCCGGCCAGGAGCTCCCAACACGGACCGATCGGGAATTCTCCTCACCCTCCGCACAGGACCTCCCGCCCTGGTGAACCGCGCGTTCCCTCACGTCGTACCGTGCTCGGCGGCGGGCTAGGCGGACTGGTCCTCGGACTGCTCCCCGCGATCACCTAGGTTGCGAACCCCGGCCGCCACCGATCCCCGGTTCCCGATCAAGTACCGGCTGGAGACGCCAGGCGGGTGGTCTGCGTTTCTCCGCCCTCAGGGTCGCACTGGGTTCTGCTGCCCGGAGCTGCCACGAGGGCCCGCCCCTCGGCCACGGCGTGCTCCGCGCCAGCGTCTACACCGGCCCCAAAGGCCGCCTGGCGTTCACGCTCGACGACAGCCGGGCACGCGATCACCAGAGCGCGGGCGGCACCTTGTTCGGCCAGGCCAGGCCGCGCATCGGCCGGCTCACGGCCCTGCGGCTGTCACGCAGCGCCGACCTGCACCTGTTCACCCTCCTCCTGGCGACCCTCAACCCGCGCGGATGAAGACAGGCGGATTAAGGCTGGCAGGTCGAGGCAGGCTTAGCGAGTGAGGCACGAGGGCGAGCGAGACGGGCG
>NZ_JABCPZ010000472.1 GCF_013283785.1 Nonomuraea antri | reverse complement strand
GTGTCGGGTGCGGTTCAGGTGCGGGGCGCGGTTCGGGACAGGGCGAGTTGGCGGATGGGCTGGTGGAGGTTCGAGAGGTGCGGGGGCGGCTGCGGGCGTTGTTGCGGGCCGAGCCTGGCGAGCGGACCGTTGCGTTGACGCGATGGGCCGCTGAGCTGCCCATCCGTGCCGTCATCGAGGACCGCGACGGGCTCCCCGGCCTGCGCCCGGCCGCCGGACCCGGGGCCGGTCTGGCGCAGCGGCTCGCCGTGCGGGCGGTACGCGAACTGCTGGACCTCGCCGCCGCCGGGGACTGGTCGCGCCTGCGTATGTGCGGCGCCGCGCCCTGCGAGGACGCGTTCATCGACCGGAGCCGCCCGGGACGCCGCCTGTTCTGCTCGACCAAATGCGCCAACCGGGCACACGCCGCAGCCTCCCGAGCCCGCCACCGCTGAACGACTCCCCAAACGGTCGCCGCCGAAGCGGACGGACACGCTGACCCATCGGCGCTGGGCGTCCCCCTCCTGAACGGCCCAGCTTCCTGAACGGCTGGGGCCGGGTGTCGCCTTCCCGAACGGAGGCTTTCCCGCACGACCGGGGCCGGGCGTCCCCTCCCGAACGGTCGGCCTTCCCGCACGGCGGGAGCCGGGCGTCCCCTCCCGAACGATCGGCTTTCCGAATGGCCGGGCCGGGCGTCCGCCTCCCGGTCGGTCGGCCTTCCGGACGGTTGGCCTTCCCGCGCGGCGAGAGCCGGGTGTCCGTCTCCCGAACGGGCGGCTTTCCCGCGCGGCGGGAGCAGGGTGTTCGCCTCCTGGACGGTCGGCTTTCCCGTACGGCTGGGGCCGGGTGTTCGCCTCCTGGACGGTCGGCTTTCCCGTACGGCCGGGGTCGGGCGTTCGCCTCCCGGACGGGCGGCTTTCCCGCACGGTCGGGGCTGGGCGTCCCCCTTCCGGACCGTCGGGCCTGGGTGTCCGCCTTCCCGAACCGTCGGGGCGGGAGCGGCTGACGGAGTGTCGGTGGTCCTGAAGGGGGGCGTTGAAGTACCGGGTTTTGAAGGGGGCGTCGAACTGTCGGTGGGGACCAGTAGCTTTTCGCCATCCCCCGACGATGGAGGTTGGTCGATGTACCGACAGGGCGACATCCTGATCATGCCCGTGCCCGATGAGGAGGCTCCGCGCGTGACGCGGCCCGAGCCTCGCGACGCACGCGGCAGGCTGGTGCTGGCGTACGGCGAGGCCACCGGCCACTGCCACGCCATCCCCGGCCCGGGCACGCTCTCCGGCGGTTTCCTGCACCTGCCCGAGGGCGGCAGGCTCGTGCACGAGGAGCACGACGCGATCTCGCTGCCCAAGGGCTGGTACCGGGTGGTCAGGCAGCGCGAGTACATTCCTGGCGCGTACCGGGTGGTGGCCGACTGATGACGACGTTGACGTGGGAGGAGATCGCCGCCGCCACCGGGCCTGGCGACGACGTCGAGTCGGCGGTGCGGCAGGCGTACCGTGAGGCTGGGCTCGCCGAGCCGGAGCGGGTCGTGGTGCTGCCTTCGCCTGCGGCCGGGGCGGTCGCGGTGGCCTGGCTGACCGGTGACCAGAAGGTGCTCGCCGCGCTGACCCAGGCGGGACTCAAGCCGGTGGCCGAACTCGAAGGCGTTGACGCGGGGGGACCTGAAGGCGTCGGCCCGGGGGGACCTGAAGGCGTCGGCCCGGCGGGACCTGAAGGCGTCGATCCGGGGAAATCCGAAGGCGTCGGTTCAGGGAGTTTCGGAGCCTTCGATCTCGGGAGTCTCGGAGCTTTCGACCCTGCGAGTCTCGGAGCCTTCGATCCCGGGAGTCTCGAAGGCATTGATCCCGGGAGTTGCGTGCGTGAGGTCGTTCGTACGGCGCCGTGGGAGCGTGCCAGGGCGGCGGCGCATCGGGAGCTGGGGCCGACGGGGTGGGCCGCGCACTGGTCCGACACCGGCGGCCGGCTGTGGCCGCAGGTCAACCGGATCGTCACGGACATCCGCCGGGCCGTGGCCGATCTCGGCGGCGAGGGGCTGCGCAGGATCACGCTCGACGCGGTGCTCGGCCAGCACGACGCGCCCTGGCTGTCGGCGTTCGACGGCCTCGACGGGCTCAAGCGGGTGGCGGGCGGCGCCGGCTGGTGGTGGCCGTTCGAGCGGCTGGCCGTCGTCACCGAGCGCCCGGTCGAGCTGCACCTCGACGACCTGGGCCGGTTGCACCGCGCCGACGGTCCCGCGCTGCTCTACGCCGACGGATTCGCGTTGCACGCCTGGCACGGCATGCCCGTCCCGGAGGACTTCGGGGCGACGATGGGCGACATCACTCCCGCGGCCATCCGCGCGCAGGAGAACGCCGAGCTGCGCCGGGCCATGCTCGAACACTTCGGCATGGAACGCTACCTCGCCGAGTCGGGCGCACGGCCGCGGCACTCCGACGACACCGGCGTGCTGTGGCGCATCGACCTGCCCGACGACGAGCCGATCGTCATGGTCGAGGTGGTCAACTCCACGCCCGAGCCCGACGGCACGCGGCGCACGTACTTCCTGCGGGTGCCGCCGTGGGTGCAGCGGGCGCGGCAGGGCGTCGCCTGGACGTTCGGCGTCCCCGAGGAGCACTACCACCCGGAGCGCGAGACCTGATCGAGCGGTGATCGGGGGCGCCGGTGGTCAGGGGAGGCG
>NZ_JABCPZ010000471.1 GCF_013283785.1 Nonomuraea antri | reverse complement strand
GTGCGGCGGCGGGCCACCGTGCGCCAGACGACCGGGAGCGTCACCGCATCGGGATACTCCCGGACGAGCCAGGCGATCCGTGCATCCCGCTCACCCGCCACCGCCCTAAGACCCCGGCGATGGGGGCGGGTGAGCCAGAGGTCCGCCGCCTCCCTGGCGAGCGGTTCCGGCGCGGCCAGGACGGCGGCCCGCAGGTCGTCCTGCAGCTCGGCCAGCCCCCACCCGCGCCGCCCCAGCGCCCGGGCGAGCGCCACGGCCAGGGTGAAGTCCGCGCGGTCTCGGGCGGCCCGCAGGTGCGGGCGCAGCACCGCGAGCAGGTCGTGCTCCTGACCCGTGCGCAGCACCTGGTCCAGGCGCTGACCCCGGTCCGCCCGTTCCTCTGAGAGTCGGCGGCGGGCGGCCGACGGCTCCGACGGATGAGGCGCGGGCAGCCCGTCGGCGCCGTGCCTGGCCACCAGCTTGCCGTACACGCCGAACGCCCAGGCGATCAGCGCGGGTGCCGCGGACGGGTCCTGGTGGCGCAGGGTCCGGCCGGCCAGGTCGGTCAGCGCCCGGCGGGTGGTGGGGGAGGAGTCCGGGGCGTCGGCGGCGTCGGTGGACAGGCGTTCGAGCGTCACGGCGAAGGAGTCGTCGAACAGGCTCGGCGGGACCTCGCGGAGGGCGGCGAGCAGGTCGCGGCGCAGCGGGTCCTGCTCGTTGGCGGTGCGCCGGGCCAGCTCGTCCAGCAGCGCGCGCAGCACGCCGCGGTCGCGGGTGCGGGCCGCGCACTGGACCAGCAGCGTCCTGGCCAGGCCGCGCCGGCGCGGGTCCCCGCCGACGGCGGCTTCGCGCAGCGGCCCCGCCGCCTCCTCGTACGGCAGGAACGAGGTGAACCGCAGCGGGAGAGCCGGATCGTCCAGCCGTTCACGGGTGGGGTGACCTGCTGTGTCGTACCAGGCGAGCATGCTCCTGGCCGCGGCCGCCGCCGTCGCGACCGGCAGCCAGGGCAGCGACCGCAACGCCCACCGCCCCGTGCCGCCCGACAGCGCGGCGACCGACTCGAAGAGCGCGGCCCGGCGTCCCGGCGGCAGCGACCGCAGCACCCGGCCGAGCCGGTACGTGCCCGCCTCGGGCGCGAGTTCGGGGTCGGAGGCCGCGCGCAGGTGCGGCAGCAGCGCCCGCGGCATCCCCGACCAGGAGCGGGCGGCGACGCCGAGCAGCAGCTTCCGCGCGCGGACGGCGTCGGCGCCGAACAGCGCGTTCATCGCGGCGGCCGGCAGGTCGAGAAGGTGGCTGCCCAGGTCGTGCCGTTCGGCGAGCGCCAGCACGGCGGCCGGCTCGGCGAGCGCGGCCAGTCGCACTCCCGCGCCTCGCCGCCGCCACCACGACCACGTCTCGACGCCTTCCGACAGCTCCAGCTCGGCCGTCGCCACGATCGCGGCGGGGTGCCTCTTGGCGAGCGCGGTCCAGGACGTCACCGCGTGCGCGAACTCCGGCAGCCGCCGGGCGACGGTCTCGGCGCCGCACGCGGGCAGCAGCGCGGCGGCGTCGCGGTCACCCCAGCGGGCATGGACGTCCGGCAGCAGCGACTCGGCCAACGCCTGCCGCCTGGACTGCGCCAGCGTCCGGTACAGCGCGAGACGCAGCGTCGCGGGCGCGTCGTCGAGCGCGGCGGCCACCGCGTGATCGGGGACGGGCAGCGTGCGCACGGCACGCAGCGCCGCGCGGCGCAGTTCCCGGTCGGGCCCGGCGAGCACGCCGGCGATGTGGCCGAGGTCGCGGGCCCGCGATGGCCAGGTGCAGCGCCGTCCGGCGCCCGTGGTGATCCTGCGCGGACAGCTCGCCGATGAGCGCCCGCAGCCGGGACGTCCCCGCGAGGCGACGGGCGAGCAGCGCCAGCGCCCGCATACGCCCGCCGTACGGCAGCTGATCGAGCCGGACCAGGACGCGCGCCAGTTCATCGGGCGGCAGGTGTTCGAGCCGTTCCAGCACATCGGACGGCAGGCGATCGAGCCGTTCCAGTTCACCGGGCGGCAGGTGATCGAGCCCGGACAGGGCGCCGGCGCGTTCATCGGGCGGCAGGGGATCGAGGCGCGCCAGGGGTGCGGCGGTGTCGGGGTTCTGCTGGGGGGCCGGTTCTCGGACCGGCTCCATGGGGCTCAACGGCCCGGGCGGAGTACGCCCTTTCCACTCGTCATGGCGACGATGGTGGCCGATCGAGCCCGCCATGCGCAAGTCACCTTCCGGTGGGACGCGGCATCCGCTCACCGGCGGATGCGCCGGCACCTGGGCGCTCCCTAGCGTGACACCTTGTGATCTTGAAGGCGACAGCGTCGCGTGGGCGCACCCTGGCCGGCCCTTCGACGTCCGCGGTGGGGCTGGCGATGGCCGTCACCGGCGTGATGCAGGCCGCGCGGCCCGCCGACGCCGACCCGCTGGGGCTCGTGGGCGAGCGGCTCATCCTCGCGCTGTTCGCGATCTCGCTGGTGCTGCTCGTGCCCGGGCTGCTCGCGCTGGCCGGGTACGGCGGCCGGGCCGCGTACGCGGGGGCCGTCGGCGTGTCGGCGGGACACGTCCTGCTGGCACTCGCCGCGACGGCGGGCGCGGGCGGCGCCGGTGCAGGGGCCAGTGAAGGGGCCGGAGAAGGAACCGGCGAGAGGGCCGGAGCGGGGGCCGTGGAACTCTGGATGGG
>NZ_JABCPZ010000470.1 GCF_013283785.1 Nonomuraea antri | reverse complement strand
CAGCTGGACAAGGCGATCGAGCTCGCGCTGGCCGCCCTCGCGGAACAACCGCCCGCCAGCCCACCCGACCTGCCACCTCTGCCGTAACACCCGTCCGGGCCTGCTTCTTGGGGTGGGCCCGCTCTTGGGGTGGGCCCGCTTCGTGCGGTGGGCCCGCTTCGTGCGGTGGGCCCGCTTCGTGCGGTGGGCCCGCTTCGTGCGGTGGGCCCGCTTCGTACGGTGGGCCCACCGATTGGGGTTGACCCGTTGGTTGAGTCGGCCCGCTGGTGGGCCGCTGTTCGAGGCAGGCCCGCCGCATGGGGCGGGCCGTTGGCTTGCGGGTGGCCCGCTGCATGGGGCGGGCCGACCGCTTGGGGCCACCACGGTCCGTCCCGCCCATGGAGGCGGGCCGGTCCACCCGGCCGGCCGTCGCTGGGCGTCCCGCTCACGCGTCCGGGCCGTCCGTCGAGCCGCCAGCCCGCTGCGCCTGGGCGCCCGCAAACGATTGGCCCACCCGGTCGGCCCACCTGGTCGGCCCACCTGGTCGGCCCACCTGGTCGGGCCGCCCGGTCGGTACACCCACCCGGCCACCCGGTCGGGCTGTCCGCCGCGCGGCCGGTGCGGCCGAAGCAGTCGGCCCGCCCCGAGCGGTCGGCCGTCCCATGAGCCGTGGGTGTCAGCGGATGACCGAGGCGATCCGGTCGAGGATCTCGGCGAGGACGGGTTCGGTGGTCGCGAAGTTCAGCCGCACGTACTCCGCGCCCCCAGGCCCGAACCCCGCGCCGTCGTTCAGCAGCACCTTGGCGTCCCGCTCCAGCAGTTCCGCCATGTCCGGCTCCCCGGTGTGCAACCAGGCCAGGTACGTCGCCTGCGGCACCCGGTACCCGAACGACTTGGGCAACCGCTCGGCCAGCGTGTGCCGGTTGCGGTCGAGCAGCGCCACGGTGTCGGCCAGCCACGCGTCCCCCTCCCGCCAGGCGGCGACGGTGGCCTCCACCCCGAACAGGTTCGCCGACCCGTACACGAACGGCGGTTGCGCGTCGAGCACCTCGCGCACCCCGGGATGCCCGATGTGCGCCACCGAGCAGCGGATGCCGCCCAGGTTGAACGCCTTGGTCGCCGAGGTGAGCGTGACCGTGCGGTGGGGGAGGATCGTGGCGAACGGGATGTGCTGGTTCGGTTCGTAGGTGAGGTCCGCGTGGATCTCGTCGGAGATGACCAGCAGATCGTGACGTTCCGCGTGTTCGGCCAGTTCGGTGAGCTCGTCCCTGGTGAAGACCCTGCCGGTCGGGTTGTGCGGGTTGACCAGCAGCAGCACCCGGCATCCTGACAGGTCGGGCACCTCGAAGCGCCAGGTGTCGCCGTCCGGTTCGAGCTGGATGGGCACCAGCGGACGTTGCATGGTGCTCAGCGTCGTCAGGAACGGGTGGTAGGCCGGGGTGTGCAGCGCGACGGCCTGGCCCGGGCGGGTCCAGACCTGGAGCAGGACCTGGAGCGCCTGGTTGATGTCGTTGTAGGAGCGTACGAACGAGGGGTCGGGCTGCCAGGCGTACCTGGCGGCCATGCGTTCGGCGAACGCGTCGGCCAGCGGCCCGGTCTGGGGTGAGTCCAGCCAGGTCGGGTAGCCGAGGTCGCCTTCCGCCCGCCGCCGCAGCGCCTCGATCACGGCAGGGGCGGTCTGGAGGTCCATGTCGGCGACCCAGGCGGGGATGACGCCGGGGGCGGCCGATGCCCACTTAA
The DNA here is from genome assembly GCF_013283785.1 of Nonomuraea antri. GTDB lineage: Bacteria > Actinomycetota > Actinomycetes > Streptosporangiales > Streptosporangiaceae > Nonomuraea > Nonomuraea antri. The sequence goes on along the minus strand of NZ_JABCPZ010000470.1, from coordinate 961 downwards.
GTCCATCGTGTGTGGCTTTGAGGTCTTCCGGACTGTATGCGTAGCTCACTTGGTCATTCTAGGATTTATGGTCTTTCAGCGCCCTGGTCGGCTCGTTGTGGCAGCGTTGGGAGACATGATCCACCCGAAGATCGCCGTGATCGTCGACTCCTACCTGGACGTCGCGGACTCCGAGGCCCCCGGCCTGGTCGACGGCCTGTACCTGGAGGGGTCGGCGGCGCTGGGCGACTACCGTCCGGACAGCAGCGACGTGGACTTCGTCGCCGTCACCTCGCGGCTGCCCGACCTCGAGGTGGTCGAACGCATCCGCGCCCGCACGCCCAACGGCTTCGACGGCGTCTACCTCACCTGGGACGACCTCCGCCACGACCCTTCCACCCTGGGCGAGCGCCCGCAGGTGCTCGGCACGCGGGTCGCCCCGCAGCAGTGCAACCCGGTCACCTGGCACACGCTGGCCAGATACGGCGTCACCTGCCGGGGCCCGGAGATCACCGGCCTGGACGTCTGGTGCGACCCCGCCGCCCTGGCCTCCTGGACCGACGGCAACCTCGACCACTACTGGCGCCCGCTGGTGAACCGCAGCTCCAGCCTGCGCGGGCTCGCCGGGCTGGCTTCGCTGAGTGCGTACTCAGCACTGTGGATCGTCACCGGAGTCAGCCGGCTCCACTACACCCTGGCCACCGGCGACCTCACCTCGAAGCACGGAGCCGGACTGCACGCGCTGAAGACGTTCCCGGAGCGCTGGCATCGCGTGATCCGAGAGGCGCTACGCATCCGCGAGACGGACACGGCCCAGCCGACGCCGCGCGCCATGCTGTCGGGCCTGAAGGAGCACTTCGGACGCGCCGGCTCCCGCCCCTCCCTGTACGCCTCACCGTTGGCACGCCGCCGCGACGTACTGGCCTTCGCCAACATGACCATCACCGCCGCCCACCACCTACACACCCCCACCCGCTAACCG
>NZ_JABCPZ010000046.1 GCF_013283785.1 Nonomuraea antri | reverse complement strand
CAGGAGGGGGCTCGCGCGTTGGGGCGGCGTTCAGGTCATGGGGTTTCGGGGTCCGTACTCGATGCCGACGGGCGCGGGCAGCAGCTTGCCGAACGGGACGGCGCGCAGCGCACGCAGGCGCTCGGTGGCGTAGGGGTGGCCGTGGCGGGCGGCGAGCCCGTAGTAGAACCTGGCGATGTCGCGCTTGGCCGGGCCCTCCTGCTCGTAGGCCTGGCCGTAGGCGAAGGACAGGTTCGCCGCGAACTCGATGGGGCGCGGGTTGACCGCGAAGGTCTCGGCGCCGGGGTGGCGCTGCTGGACCGCGGCGTGCATCCAGTAGCGGGCCTCAGCCGACTGGCCGGTGAGCACGTGGATGATCGCCAGGCGGTAGGCGGATTCCGCGTCGCCGTCGCCGGCCAGGCGGACCAGGCGCGCGACGGTTCTCGTGGTGCGCCGCTCGGCCTCGTCTGCGGGCGTGCCGTAGAGGTCGTAGGACCCGGTGGCGTGCGGGCGCGACTGCTCGGCGCGGGCGGCGCGCCAGCGCGTCTGCCACTCCTCCACGCTGCCGAGCGCGGCCGTGGGCAGCCCGGTCCGCTCGGCGTGCCGGTGGCAGACCCGGACGAAGGAGGCGACGAGCTCCCAGTCCGGCAGGCGTTCGCGCTTGCCGTTGAGTATGTCGTTGAGCGTGCTGCCCGGTAGTTCCTTGGGCATGTCCGGGGCGCGCGACAACCGCTGTATCTGCGAATAGCTCGGCTGGCCTGCCGATTCCCGCAGCTCGATGAGCGCGGCTATGAAGGCTGAATGGGATCCGGCCCTGAGGGTGTCAGTCATCGTCCTTGATGGAGTTCGGAGGGTGATCAGTGTCGCCCATGGTTTCAGAAAGAGTCTCGCAGTCCCGGACATTTCACAGATTCCATCTCATCCGGACGCTGTGACCACCCCAGACGTCCGCAGCCCCACCGTTCCCACAAGCCCCGCCGGGTGGCGACTTACCGCCTTCACACCACCTTCTCCGGATAAATCCGGATGAGTCCGGATGATTGCGGAAGACCCCGGAGGATTGCGAAATCGAGTCCCCTTTTCCGGACTTGTACGGCTCTGTCCGAGCACGTTTGGACCGGTGGCAGGCGACACTCCCCCGGATGCATGGTTGGCCGCATTCATCGCTGATCTCCGGGAGGCCATCCGCTCATGCCGTTGCTCACGGCTCGTCCGCCAAGCATCGTGTACTGCGCCGACGCCCCCTGCCTCGCGGACGAGCAGTTGCTGATCACGCTCGTGACGACCTGGGTGCTCGCGACCGGACGCATGCCACCCGCGGCCCGTCCCGACGAGCTGTCCCCGGAAGAGCTCATCGACTTCTGGGCCGACGACCGCATCTGAAGAACGCCGACCACCACATCCGAAGGAAGAGGACCGATGTTCACCACGCGTCAGCTGCTCACGCTCACCGTGACGATCATGATCGCCGCGATCACCTGCGCGCTCGTGCTGAGCACCGGCGCGCAGTGGCCGGCCGCCCTGCTCGGGGGCGGCGGCGCGGCCGGGGCCACGCTGGCGACCCTGCCCAAGCTGCTGAGCAGGCGCGACTCATAGCTCAGGCAGCCTGCACCCCAATAATAATAAAATACTAATATTTATCAAACCGTAGAGAAACCTTCACCAAAGCCGGCGAGCCGGGCCGTAGCGTTCAGCGCGAACGATCGCCTCGATCTTGGAGGACCTGTGTCGAACCCCCCTGGCGCCCGGCGGCTGCTGCCGCTGCTCACCCCACACAAGGGTGGCCGGAGCGCGATGACCTGTCTGTACCGCTGTGGCAACGCGTGCGCGCACGAGGTGCCCAACACCTCGGCCAACGCCTACTTCGGCGACGTCGTCAAGGAGGCGCTGTCGCGGCGCGGCGTCCTGCGTGCCGGGGCGCTGGGCGCGCTGGTCGCCGGTGTCGGCGTGGCCGGCGCGATGCCCGCGCTCGCGGACGACCCGGGGGCGGCCGCCGCGCCCGGCCAGGACGCCCGGGGCTTCCACGGCAAGGGCATCACGTTCACCCCCGTCCCGCCGAACACCGACGACAAGGTGACCGTCGCCAACGGATACCTGTCCGCGGTGCTCATCAAGTGGGGCGACCCGATCCTGCCCGGCGCGCCCGCGTTCGACTTCGAGAACCAGACCGCCGCCGCGCAGAACCTGCAGTTCGGCTACAACTGCGACTACGTCACCTTCTTCGAGATGGGCAACAACCGCGGCCTGCTCTGGGTGAACCACGAGTACACCAACGACGCCCTGATGTTCCGCGGGTACACCGGCGGAACCGCCGCCACCCTGGAGCAGATCAAGATCTCCATGGCCGCGCACGGCGGCTCGATCGTGGAGATCGAGCGCGTGCGCGGCACCGGCGAGTGGCGCCTGACCACGAAGGGCCGCCGCCGCTACAACCGGCGCATCACCGCGCAGACGCCGATGCGCTTCTCCGGCCCGGCCGCCGGCGGCGCGCTGCTCAGGACGGCGGCCGACCCCGCCGGACTCAACCCGATCGGCATGCTGAACAACTGCGCCGGCGGGCGCACGCCGTGGGGCACGGTGCTGACCGCCGAGGAGAACTTCGACCGCTACTTCGTCAACGGCGCCAAGACCCCCGAGAACGCCCGCTACCTGGTCCCGACCGGCGTGCCGGCCGGCGACCGCGGCTTCTTCCGGGTGGAGGAGCGCTTCGACCTGGCCAAGCACCCGAACGAGATCCACCGGTTCGGCTGGATCGTGGAGATCGACCCGTTCGACCCCACGTCCACGCCGATCAAGCGCACCGCGCTCGGCCGGTTCGCGCACGAGGGCGCCAACACCACGATCGCCCGTGACGGCCGCCTGGTCGCCTACATGGGGGACGACGCCAGGTTCGAGTACATCTACAAGTTCGTCTCCAAGGACCGCTACATCCCGGGCAACGACCGCCACAACCGCACCCTGCTCGACGAGGGCACGCTCTACGTCGGCAGGTTCACCGGCGACAGCCCGGCCGCCGAGATCGACGGCTCCGGCAAGCTGCCCTCCGACGGCCTGTTCGACGGTTCGGGCGAGTGGATCCCGCTGGCCTCGGGCGACGTCTCGCACGTGCCCGGCATGACGGCCGAGCAGGTGTACGTCTACACCCGCATCGCCGCCGACCGGGTGGGTGCGACCAAGATGGACCGCCCCGAGGACGTCGAGGTCCACCCGTACACCGGGCACGTCTACGCGGCGCTGACCAACAACACCATGCGTACCGCCGCCCAGGTGGACGAGGCCAACCCACGCCCGGGGAACAAGCACGGCCAGATCGTGGAGATCGTCGAGCACCGCAACGACCACACGGCCACCACGTTCGCCTGGTCGCTGCCGCTGGTCGCCGGTGACCCGAACGACCCGAGCACCTACTTCGCCGGCTACGACAAGTCGAAGGTCTCGCCGATCTCCAGCCCGGACAACGTGGCCTTCGACCGCGACGGCAACATGTGGCTGGCCACCGACGACAACAAGCTGGGCAGCAACGACGGCATGTTCGTGATGCCGCTGCACGGCCCGGAGCGCGGTTACCTGCGTCAGCTGCTCACCGTCCCGGTCGGCGCTGAGTGCTGCGGCCCGCTGATCACCGACGACCAGCGTTCGGTGTTCATCGCCGTGCAGCACCCGGGCGAGGTGGACGGCGCCAGCCCGGACCGTCCGGCCAGCCGCTGGCCCGACGGCGACCAGCCGCGCCCGTCGGTGTGCGTCGTCTGGCACGGCCAGGGCAAGAAGATCGGCTCCTGACCCCCGGCTGAGGCCGGGGACGGGCGCCGTCCTGCCGCGGCGCCCGTGGCCCGCCGCCCCCCGCACCCGGGGCGGCGGGTTCAGCCCGTTCGCGCGTCGACGGGCGCGCTCCAGTCGGTGACCTCGCCACTCTCACGGGTGAGCGAGCCCTCGAGGCGCCACACCGGGACGAGGTAACCGGAGTCCTCGTCGAAGTGGTGCCCGGCCGTGGCCGAGCGGACGTGCACCGTCCCGTCGACGGTGTCCACGCCCACGTCCTTGGCGATGTCGATGGCCGCGCGGGGCGAGATGGTCTCGGCCGTCCGCACCGAGCGCACCCGGATGCGCCGGTCCTCGATGCCGATCAGCTTCCCGTGCCCGTCCAGGGTGACCGAGATCTTCCCCCACTGGAACGCGTCACCGCCCTGGGCCGCGTTCTCGTAGTCGAGATGCAGGTAGGCGTCCTGCCAGTGGTCGTTGACGCTCGGGCGGGCCAGGACGGCCGGATCGATGCCGAAGGCGGCCAGGTGGCGGCGGGCCGCCCGGTCGCCGGCCACCTCGTCGGGGGGCGTGGCCGGTTCGTCCCCGGGTGCGGCGTCGTACCCGAAGTCGGCGTACCAGGTGCCGTGGGGGTAGACGAACAGCTTGGTCGGGCCGCCGTCCGCGCAGATCCACGTCCCGTCCCGCCTGACGCACTCGCCGCCGACGGCCAGCCTGGCGCGCAGGCGCGCCAGGACCGACTCGGGCGTCTCCGCCGGCGCGGCGCGGTAGAGCCGCGCGCCGGCGCCGGTCGCCGCGATCGTGGCGGGGAACCGCATGGCGGACGGCCGCAGGTGCCCGTAGTAGACGACGCCCTGCCGGTTGCCGCCGTCGATCGCGACGACGGTCACGAACGGCGCGAGCACCCCCGCGATCACCGCGACCGCCGCCACCACCCGCCACCGTCCGGTGGGAGGGCCGCCGGGACGGCGCGAGAGCCGGACGGCGAGCGGGCGCAGCACGGTCACCAGGGCGGCGCCGAACGCCGCGCCCGCGCTGTTGGCGATCACGTCGTCCACGTCGGCGTGCCGCCCCGTCCCCAGTTGCACCAGCTCGGTGACCAGCACCAGGGCCGATCCGGCCAGGAACACCCGGTGGACGCGGCCGAACGCCCCGGGGAACACCAGCGGCAGCAGGATCCCGATCGGTACGGTGATCAGCACGTTCAGCGCCACCTGGGCCAGGCCCTGCGCGTTGACCAGCCCGTAGACGGCCGCGACGTGGAAGGCGCGCAGCGGCCGCAGGTTGATCAGGTCGCCCAGGCCGTCGCCGAACTCCATGAGCTGGGTGACGTACACGAACGCCACCACGGAGCCGGTCAGCAGGAACTCCGCCGCGACCCGCGCCGGACCCGGCCGGGCGCGCCGGCGCCGCCGCGCGACAGGAAGATCACCGCGTAGGCGAGCAGGGAGATCCCGGCCACCGCGGGCAGGATGGTCGCGACCTGGGACAGGTAGTCCATGAACCATGCCTCGTCTAGGGAGCCGGGCAATCATGACATGAAGTCCTCCGCCCGGGACGACACCTCCTGAGACCACGGACGCCGCAGGGCGGCGGTCACACGTCCCTGCGGGTGAAGGACATCGCCGCCAGCCCCCAGACCAGCGCCACCCACACCGCGGCCCAGACCAGGTAGGCCGCCGTCAGCGGCGCCTCGCTGAGGAACGGGAAGCCCTTCATCTCCTGACCGAAGCGCGCCAGCGCGACCGGGTCCTGGAAGGCGTGCATGGCGCCGCGCCACAGGCCGTCGGTGGGCAGGAGCATGCGCGAGACCGTGCCGACGCCGGCGACGCCCTCGTTGCCCAGCGCCTCGCCGATGCCGCCCACCACGCCGGCCACCCAGGTGGCGCCGAACAGGCCCACCGCGACCACGCCCGACGCCATCGGCGAGACGACCGTGGACAGCAGCAGGCCGAGCGTCAGCAGCACCACCGTCTGCGCGGCCAGCAGCGCGAGCGCGGCGACCGGCTGCGGCGGCCAGTAGTCCACCGTCCAGAGCACGACCAGGCACTGGGCCAGCCCGGCGACCAGCACGAAGCCGGTGCCGAACGCCACCAGGCCGAGCCACTTGCCCAGCAGCACGGCCGATCGGCGGATCGGCCTGGCCAGCACGGACAGCGCGATGCCCGACTCCGTCTCGCCCGCCAGGGTGGGCCCGGCCAGGAAGGCGGTGCCCAGCGCGGCGATCAGGCTGAAGCCGAACATCACCAGGTTCAGCAGCTGGGAGGCCACCAGCCTGGCCTGGCCGCTGGTCAGCGTGGCGAACTCGGACTCGGCCGCCAGGCGCGAGAACCCCCAGCCGCTCAGCAGGAGCAGCGCCGCGGTGAGCACGGCCAGGGCGAGCAGCGCGCGGCGGCGCGAAGCCTCGCGCAGGGTGAGCGCGGCGATGGTGGCGACCGTGCGAACCGTCGTCATCGCTCGCCCCCGTCGTCTCCGTCGGCCCCATCGTCTCCGCCGGTTCCGGCCGAGGTCTGCGCGTCGTGCTCGGCGCGCAGGATGCCGAGCAGGCGTTCCTCCAGGCTGATCCGGGCCGGCTCGACCGCGTGCACCCGCGCGCCCAGGGCCACCAGGTCGCGTACCAGGTCGGGGACGGCCGTGCCGTCGTCGTCGCCGGACGGCAGCGAGAGGGTGAACCAGTCGCCCGCGCGCGCCACCTCGCCGGTGACGGACAGCCGTGACTCGGCCGCCGGGGAGAGCCCGGTCAGCCGCAGCCGCAGCTCGCGCTGGCCGAGCAGCTCGGCGAGGGTCCCCGAGGCGACGACCCGGCCGCCGTCGAGGATCACCACCCGGTCGCAGACCCGCTCGACCTCGCCGATCAGGTGCGAGTTGAGCAGCACCGCGACGCCCCGCTCCCGCAGGCCGAGCACGATGTCACGGACGTCGGCGCGGCCCAGCGGGTCGAGCGCGCTGGTGGGCTCGTCCAGGATCACCAGCTCGGGCCCGGCCACCAGGGCGACCGCCAGCCCGAGCCGCTGCTGCATCCCCTTGGAGAAGCCGCCGACGCGGTCGCCGGCGCGGTCGGCCAGGCCGACCAGGGCCAGGCAGTCGCGCCGCTCACGCTCCGGCACCCGCGCCCCCGACAGCCGGACGTGCAGCGCCAGCACCTCGGCCGCGCTCAGCCATGGCTGGTACCTGAACAGCTCGGGCAGGTAGCCGACGCGGGCGCGGGCGGCGGGCTCGGACGCGGGCCGGCCGAGCAGCAACGCCTCTCCGGCGTCCGGCCGCACCAGGCCGAGCAGCATCTTGATCACCGTGGACTTGCCCGCCCCGTTCGGCCCGAGCAGGCCGACCACCTCGCCGCGGCCCACCTCCAGCGACACGTCCCGGACGGCCGGGCGGCGGCCGTACCGCTTGCGCAGGCCCGCGCACCAGACCGCCACCGTCGGTGGCAGCCCGGCGACCAGGTCCGCCGCGCGCCGCGCCGCATCGCGGTCCGCTTCCGCTTCCGCTCCTGGTCCCGCGGGGGCCACGGTCACCTCAGGTTCCTGGCGATCGTCAGGACCTCGCCGGTGTCCAGCGCGCCGGCCACGGCGGTCACCACGCCGTCGCGCACCCACACCACGGCGGCCATCGTCCTGTCGCGGGTGGCGAGCACGGTGGCGTCGGCGCCGTTGACGTCCGCCGACGACGTCTCGACCTCGTCGGCGGGGACGGGCAGCGGCAGCGTGGAGCCGTCGCCGCTGAAGGTACGCAGCCGCGCCGCGACGTCGGCGGGCAGGCCGGGCAGCGAAAGCAGGTAGTCGCGCACCGTCTCGAACGGGACGCCGGTGGAGAAGGCCTTGGGCGCGACCGCCCGGCCGACGACCAGCGCGGGCACCCCGGCCGGCTGCTCCCAGACCTCGGCCAGCCCCGGGCCCGCGACCAGGCGGACCTGGCCGCCGTCCAGGCCGGGCGGGGCGGCGGGCAGGGTCTCGCCGGTCTGCGCGGCGGTGCGGGCGGCCCGGTCCGCGGAGAAGGTGAACGTGGCGCTCACCTCGCCGCCCACCTGGTACGCCGGCTCGCCGCCGACGCCCCTGGGCAGCTCGGCGACGCGCGGCACGTCCAGTCCGGTCGCGGTGGCGGCGGCGGCCGCGTCGGGGACCTGGCGCACGTCGCCGCCGCCGGTCACCTGGACCGTGCCGTAGCCGTTCAGGTCGGGCAGGGCGACGAGGTCGCCGGCGCCGACGCCGACCGGGGTGATCCGCTCGGTCTGGAAGATCTGCAGCCAGTCGTTGGCGGCGGCGGTGCCCGCGCCGGCCAGCACGACGGCGACGGCCAGGGCCGCGACGGCCGGCCGGCGGACGATCGCGCGGACCCGCCCGCCCCGGCGTCCGGCGGGCGCCTGCTCCCGCACCTGGCCGGCGGGCGGCGGGTCCTCGATCGCGACGGCCAGCCCGCCCAGGCACTGCGAGCAGTCGGCGACGTGCCGGCGATCGGCGTCGGCCACCCCGGCCGGCGCGTCGAGCAGCCGGCGCAGCGTGCCTTCATCCGGATGACGCATGACGGTTCAACTCCTTGTGCAGGGCCGTCCCGGCGCGATCCAGGCATTGCTCGCGCGCGGTCACGGCGCCATCAAAGCAAACCGGTATGCGAATGCCGCGCAGCGTGTGTGCGGATCCGGTGCAGACTTCATGCACCCGGCCGCACCCGGCCGCTACGCCACGCGGAACGACGGCGGGAACAGCTCGTCCGCCGGCCTGCGCTGCTCGTCACGCACGGAGTAGGCGTCCTTCATGCGCTCGAAGTACGCCTGCGCCCTGGCGGTGAACGCGGCCTCGTCCACGCCGGGGATCACCCGGTCGCGCATCACGATCCGACCGTCGATGACCACGGTGGACACGTCCGCGCCCGAGCAGTTCATCAGCAGGGTCCTGATCGGGTCGTCGATCGGGCCGGTGCGCGGGCCGGACAGGTCGACCACGATCAGGTCCGCCTTCGCCCCGGGCGCGAGCCTGCCCAGGTCGGCGCGGCCGAGCGCGCGGGCGCCGTGCAGGGTCGCGGCCCGGTAGTAGTCGGCCGCCGACCCGGCCTCCGGCCGGCCGGTGAGGAGTTTGGCCAGGTTGTTGCCGTAGTCCAGGTTCCTGATCATGTCCGGCGGGTACGAGTCGGTGCCCATCGCCACGTTCACCCCGGCCGCCAGGTAGCGGTCGAAGTCGCGGAGCGCGTCGCCGTACCTGACCATGGTCAGCGGGCAGTGCACGATGCCGGCCAGCGCCGCCAGCCGCTCCGGCGAGCCCTCGTACGGCGTGCCGGGCGGGCCCAGGTAGAGCGCGTGCGGGATGAGCAGGCGCGGGCCGAGGAGTCCCGCGTCGTCGAGCACGTCCAGCGGGTGCCTGCCGTACCACTGCGAGAGCAGCCGCAGCTCGGTCAGCCCCTGCATGCAGTGCAGGCGCACCAGGCAGTCGAGCTCCTCGGCGGCCCTGGCGGTGGCGCGCATCAGGTCCAGGGTGAGCGTCTCGATCCGGCACGGCAGCAGCGCGGCGCGCAGCCGTCCGTCGTGGGCGCCGTCGAAGTCGCGGGCGAACCTGATCGCGTCGGCCAGCCCCCGCTCCCCCAGCTCGGGCTCCCAGTGCACCTCGCGCGTGCCGTCGCGCACGACCGGGACGCCGGAGCGGTAGCTGGGCCCGAGGTACATGCGCAGCCCGAGCCGTCCGGCGATCTCGGCGACGCCGGCGAACTCCGCGTAGGACTCGGCCCAGTCGCCGTGCGTCTCGGCGGCGATCGGCATCGCGGTGGTGATGCCGTTGCGGATGAGCTGGGTGAGCGCGTACTCGCGCATGAACAGCGTCTCTTCCGGCGGGAAGACCGCCGCCCTGCGGTTGACGGCGTAGTCGTGCGACCAGTTCAGGTCGGTGCCGGCGGGCCAGGTGTCGAGTATCGCGTGGTCGATGTCGGCCAGCGCGTCGAGGTCGATGAAGCCGGGGCCGACGATGGCCCGGCCGGCGTCGATCACCTCGTCCACCGGGCCCGCGTAGGGGCCGCCGGCGTGCACGATCGAGTCGCCCGCGTAGACGACGCAGCCGTCGCGGTGTATGACGTGGTCGCCGCCGTCGAAGCCGATGACGTACGACGCCTTGACGAGTGTGGTGCTCACGGGGTGCGGTTTCTCCTGGTCGGTTTCCAGCCTGGCCGGGGCACCGCGGCCAGCAGCGCCTTGGTGTAGTCCTCCTGCGGGTCGCGCAGCAGGTCGGCGGTGCGGCCGCGTTCCACGATCACGCCCCGGTGCATCACCACGGCCGTGTCGCTGATCTGGTTGACCACGGCCAGGTCGTGGGAGATGAAGACGTAGCTGATGGCGCCGCGCTCCCTGATGTCGGCCAGCAGGTTGAGTATCTGCGCCTGGATGGAGACGTCGAGCGCGGCGACGGCCTCGTCCAGCACCAGCACCCGCGGTTCGACGGCGATCGCGCGGGCGATGGCCACCCGCTGCCGCTGGCCGCCGGACAGCTGCCTGGGCAGCATGGCGGCGTGCCGTTCGGCCAGGCCCACGGACTCCAGCAGCTCGGCGGTGCGGCTGCGCAGCTCGGCCGGGGTGAGCGTGAAGTGCAGCGACAGGCTGGTGGCGATGACGTCGCCGACCTTCTGCAGCTTGTCGAGCGAGGAGTAGGGGTCCTGGAAGACGATCTGGATCTCCCTGGCCCGCCGGCGCCGCTCCTTGGACGAGACGCGGCCGGGCGGTCGCGGCCGGCCGCAGACGGTGATCGTGCCGCTGGTCGGCGTCTCCAGGCCGAGCAGCATTTTGGCGACCGTGGTCTTGCCCGATCCCGACTCGCCCACGATGGCCAGCGACTCGCCTTCCTCCACGGTGAACGACACGTCGTCGACCGCGACCGCGTCGCCGTACACCTTGCGCAGGCCGTCGGCCTGGATCACGGTCATGACTCTCCCCGCAGGGTCAGTTCGGCCGCGCGTACGCAGGCCACGGTGCCGTCGAAGACCGGCCGGGCCCGGCCGCACTCGGGCTGGGCGTGCGCGCAGCGGGGCGCGAACGCGCAGCCGGGCTCGGCCTCGAACGCGGCCACCGGCCGTCCCTGGATGACCGGCAGCCGCCGGCTGACCTGTTCCAGGCTGGGCCGGGACAGCAGCAGGCCGCTGGTGTAGGGGTGCAGGGGCGCGGCGGTCAGGTCGTCCGCGGTCCTGGACTCGACGATGCGGCCGGCGTACATGACGGCGAGCCTGTCGCAGGTGGCCGCGGCCAGTTCCAGGTCGTGGGTGATCAGCAGCATCGCCATGCCGCGTTCGCGGCGCAGCTCGTCCAGGATGGCCATGACCTCGGACTGCGTGGTGACGTCGAGCGCCGTGGTCGGCTCGTCGGCGAGGATCAGGTCGGGCTCGACGGCGAGCACGGAGGCGATCATCACGCGTTGCAGCAGGCCGCCGGACAGCTCGTGCGGGTACTGCCGCAGCCGCCGCTCGCCGTCGCCGATGCCCACCTCGGCCAGCAGCCGCACGGCCCGCGCGGACGCCTCGCGGGCGGGCACGCCCAGGTGGGTGAGCATGGCCTCGGTCAGGAAGTCGCCCACGCTGCGCACCGGGTTGATGTGCGCACGCGGGTCCTGGAAGATCATCGCGATCCGCCTGGCCCGCAGCTCGCGCAGCGCCCGCCCGGACGGCAGGTCGGCGCCGTCGAAGCGGATCCGCCCGCTGAGCCTGGCGCCGGGCGGGGTGAGCCCGATGACGGCTCGCGCGGTCATCGACTTGCCCGACCCGGACTCGCCGACCAGGCCGACGGCCTCGCCCCGGCCGATCTCCAGATCGACCTCCTCGACCAGCGTCCGCCACTCCCGCCCCGACGGGACGGCCAGCGCCAGCTTCTCGATCGTCAGCAGGCTCATCGCCGCCTCCCCAGCCGGTCGCCCAGCACGTTCACCGCGGCCACGACCAGCGCGATCATGACGCCGGCCGCGATCGCCTCCAGCGGCTGGCCGCGTTGCGCGCTGTCGAGCCCGCTCTTGACCATGAGCCCCCAGTCGGCGGTCGGCGGCTGCACGCCGAGCCCGAGGAAGGAGACCGCGGCCACGTCGATCACCGCGAAGCCGAGCGCCGACACCGACTGCGCGACGATGATCGGCCGCAGGTTCGGCAGCAGGTGGCGGACGCAGATCGCGAAGGCCGAGCGGCCCTGCACCCACGCCGCCGCCACGTACGGCAGGCTCCGCTCGCGCAGCGCCGCCGAGCGCACCACCCTGGCCACGTACGGCGTGTACGCCACCGCCAGCCCGGTCACCACACCCGGGATGCCAGGCCCCAGCACGGCCACCGTGACCAGCGCGAACACGATGCCGGGCACCGCGAAGAGCACGTCGAGCAGCCGGGAGATCACCGCGTCGACCCGGCCGCCGGCCCAGGCCGCGGCGATGGCCAGGGTGGTCCCGGCGACCGTGGACACGCAGATGATCAGCAGCGGGCCGATGAGCGTGGTGCGGGCGCCGTACATGAGCCTGGACAGCACGTCGCGGCCGAGCGCGTCGGCGCCCAGCGGGTGCGCGGCGGTGCTGCCGCTCAGCGCGTTCATCAGGTCGGGGAAGTCGGGGTCGTACGGCGCCAGGATCGGCGCCAGCAGGGTCGCCGCCGCCACCGCGGCCAGCAGGACGGCGGCCGCCGTGCCCAGGCCGCCCAGGCGGGTCACCGCGACAGGCGCGGATCGAGAGCTGAGTAGCACAGGTCCACCAGGAGGTTGATCAGGACGAAGGCGGTCACCAGCACGAGCACCACCGCCTGGACGATGGCGAAGTCGCGCTGCAGGATCGCCCGGACGAACAGCGAGCCGAGCCCGTCGAGCGCGAAGATGTTCTCCACCACGACCGACCCGGCGATGAGCCCGGCCACGTTGAGCCCGGTCACGGTCACCACCGGGATCGCCGCGTTGCGCAGCACGTGCCGCCGGACGATGTGGCGCGCGGCGAAGCCGCGGGCGTGCGCGGTCTCGACGTGCTCGCGGCCCAGTTCCTCCTGCACCGAGGCGCGGGTGATGCGGGCCAGGAAGGCGGCCGAGGCCAGGCTCAGCGTGATCGCGGGCAGGGTCAGGTGGTAGAGCCGGTCGAGCGGGCCGTCGCCGGGGCCGAAGACGGGGAACCAGCCGAGCCCGAGCGCGAAGACGATCACCAGCAGCACGCCGACCACGAACGGCGGCGTGGCCAGCAGCACCGACGAGACCACGCCGATGGCGGACTCGACCCGGCCGCCGCGCAGCCCGGCCAGCAGGCCCATCGCGATCCCGCCGAGCGAGATCAGCACGGTCGCGTAGATCACCAGCAGGATCGTGGTGGACACGCGCGAGCCGATCAGCGCCGACACCTGCTGCCGGTAGACCAGCGAGTCGCCGAAGTCGCCGGTCAGCGCGTCGCGCAGCCAGGCGAAGTAGCGGACCAGGAACGGGTCGTCGAGGTGGTACTGCGCCCTGATCGCGGCGATCTGCTCGGGGGTTCCGCTCCTGTTGCCGAGCAGGAAGGCCATCGGGCCGCCTGGCACCAGGTAGAGCAGGCCGTACACGAGGAAGGAGGCGACCAGCAGGACCACGCCGAGCCCTGCCAGCCGCTTGAGCGTGAACCTCACGCCGCACCCAGCCCGGCGGCCCATGGGTAGTACAGGTAGGGGAAGGACGGGACCGCGCCGGTGACCCGCTTGTTCATGTAGAGGATGACCGGCAGGTTGTTCAGCGGCATCCAGGCCACGTCACGGGTGACCTTGTCCTGGATGCCGGTGACGAGCGCGGCGCGGGCGGCCGGGTCGTACTCGGCCCTGGCCTTCTTGATGTCGGCGTCGACCGCGGGGTAGTCGTTGAAGTTGGTCCTGCCGCCGGCCAGGAAGACGGTGTAGATGTCGAGCGGGTCGGGCACGTTGCCGTACCAGGTGGAGAAGAAGGCGTCGATGCCCTCGCGGGCCTTGGGGTCGCTGTAGAGGTTGCCGTACTGCTCGACCGGGACGACCTTGATATTGATCTTCAGGCCGAGCGCCTCGCCGGTGGCCTTGATGAGGTTGGCCGTCTGCTCGTGGGTGGCGGCGCTGCCCTGGATCGCGATGGTGATCGGCTGGGTGGGCGAGCCGGCCTCGGTGAGCAGCTGCTTGGCCTTGGCCAGGTCCTGCGTCTCCGGCGGCAGCGCGTCGTAGGCCTGCTTGAAGGTGTTCTGCTCGTAGCCCCAGTACTCGGCGCCGGCCAGCGCGCGTTGCGGGGCGGCCGTGCCCTGGAAGACGACCTTGGAGATGGCCGCCCGGTCCAGCGCGAGCGAGAGCGCCTGGCGCACCTTCGGGTCGGCGTACGGGCCGGACTTGGCGGCGCCGAGCAGCGTCCAGAACGTCAGCGACTTGCCCAGCGTGACCGAGCCGGTGGTGGACTCCTTCAGCTGGCCCAGGCCGGCCGGCGGCAGGTAGAAGTACTGGCCGTCCACCTCGCCCGAGCGCAGCGCGTTGACCGCGGTGGTCTCGTCGGCGATGAAGCGGAAGACCAGTTCCTTCGACTTGGCGGCCAGTGTGGTGTCCCAGTAGGCGTCGTTGCGTGCCAGGGTGAGCGAGTCGCCGGGCTTCCAGCCCTTGAACGTGAACGGCCCGGTGCACATGACGCCGGTGGTCGGCGAGCCCAGGTCCTTCTTGGCGGCGTACTCGGCGGACACGACCGCGCCCGCGGCCGTCGCCATGGCCTGGTTGAACAGCACGTCGGGCTGCTTGAGCGTCACCGTGACCTGCATCGGCCCGGTGGCCTCGACCTTCTCCACGGTGTGGAAGTAGTCGCCCCACCAGGTGCCGAGCGCCGGGTCGAGGTGCCGCTCGAGGCTGGCGGCCACGTCCGCGGCGGTCAGCTCCTTGCCGTCCCAGAACTTCACGCCCTTCCTGATCGTGTAGACCCAGGTCGTCGGCGTGGGGTTCTCGGCCTTCTCGGCCAGGCCCGGCTCGATCTTGAAGTCGGGCGTGAGCCGCAGCAGGCTCTCGCACATGTTGGCCAGCGCGGTGTTCTCCGCGTAGTTGAACGACCTGATCGGGTCGATCGTCTGCGGCTCGTAGGGCAGGTTCCAGGTCACCTTGTCCAGGCCCGTGGCGGCCGCGGCGGTCGAGGTCTTCAGGTCGAGCGCCACGGGCGCGCTCTGCGCCGGCTGCTGCTGTTGCTGCTGCTGGGCGCCGCCGCAGGCGGTGAGCGCCAGGGCGAGCCCGGCCGCGGGGAGTGCACGACGGATCATCGGGGGGACCTTTCGAGGAGTTGTCCGTCCTGGGCGATGACGACACCGCCGCGGACGACGAACTGGGGGATGGGCCGGTCGACCACGGCCTCGGCGAGCGATCCCGCGTCGACCAGCACGAAGTCGGCGGGGTCGCCGGCCTGGAACTCGACCCGCTCGAGACCGAGCAGCGCGGCGCCCCCGTGCGCCACGACCGCGTAGCAGGCGGCCAGTTCCTCGTCGGTGCGCGCGTCGGTGCGGTAGGCGAGCAGGTGCGCGCGGGCGATCATGTCGCCGTCGCCGAAGGGCGTCCACGGGTCGCGGACGCCGTCGGACCCGGCGGCCAGCAGCACGCCCGCCCCGGTGAGCGGGCCCACCGGCAGGACCGGGTCGCCGCCGAGCGCGCAGGTGGTCAGGGCGATGCCGGAGCGCGCGATCAGCTCGTCCAGCGTGCGCGCGGCGGCGGTGTCCTCGCCCAGGCAGAAGGCGTGGCTGATGGTGACGGCGTGACCGGCGGCGCGCCTGGCGATCTCCTTGACCTGGGTCAGGCCGGGCTCGCCGCGGTCGTGCAGGTGGATGTCGACGGGCGCGCCGGTGCGCTCGGCCAGGCCGAACAGCACGTCGAGGTGGCCGTGCAGGTCGCCGTCGATGCCCAGCGGGTCGAGGCCGCCGATCACGTCGGCACCCTCGGCCAGCGCGCGTTCCATCAGCTCGGCCGTGCCCGGCCTGGTGAGCAGGCCGAGCTGGGGGAAGGCGACGATCTGCACGTCGATCAGACCGGCCCTGGCGGCCGCCGCCTCGCGCACGCCGTGCACGTTGGCCAGGCCGTAGACCGGGGCGACGTCGACGTGGGCGCGCCAGGCGCGGGTGCCGCGGGCGATGGCGGCGTCCATCAGCGCCCCCGCCCGTTCGGCCACCGAGGCGGTCATGTCGGCGCGGGCGCGCACGTCGCCCTCGATCAGGTCCACCAGGGTCTCGGCGTGGGCCCGGCTCAGCCACGGCTGGCCCCACGTCGTCTTGTCGGGATGGATGTGCGCGTCCACGGGGCTGGGCAGCGCGAGCGCGCCCCGGCCGTCGACGATCACGGTGTTCTCGGGGGTGACGGCCGGGTCGGCGAAGCGGCCGTCGACGACCAGCAGGTCATGGGGACGGATATGAGTGAACAACACGGAACGCATGGGAGGTGATCCCCTTACCTTGCGGAGAACTCCGGACTAGAGTTATCAGAACATCAGATGTTTAGAGAAGAGGACTGATGCGGACCGTTGGTCGGATCTCTCTCGTGGACGCCGCGATCGCCGAGCTGCGCCAGGAGATCGCGAACGGGACCTGGCCGGTCGGGAGCAAGATCCCGTCCGAGAGCCAGCTGGCCACCACGCTGGGCGTGAGCAGATTGTCGGTGCGTGAGGCCGTCCGGGTGCTGGTGCACGCCGGGCTGCTGACCACCCGGCAGGGCGACGGCACCTACGTGACGGCCAGCGACGAGTCACAGGTGGCGCTGCGCAGGCATCTCAGCAGAGCGGCCGCGATGGACATCATCGACGTGCGGCGCGGGCTCGACCTGGTCGCGGCCAGGCTGGCGGCAGGCAAGCGCACCGACGACGACCTCGACCGGATGCGGCAGGCGCTGAGCCGCCGGGCGGCCGCGGGACGGGCGGTGGACCTGGACGGCTTCGCCGACGCCGACGTCGACTTCCATCTGGCCGTGGCGCAGGCGGCGCACAACCCGGTGCTGGCGGACCTGTACCGGAGCATGAGCGACGCGCTGCGCGACAGCGTGCGCCACGACCACTGCATGGAACGCGCCGTGCTCGGCCCCGACACCTCGCACGACGACCTGCTGGCCGCGATCGAGGCCGAGGACGCCGCCACGGCGGTGTCGGTCGCACTGTCCATCCTCGACCAGCAGGAACAGGACCTCTGAGCCGGCAGGAACGGGACCTCTAGGGTCGCGGGCGGGCGGCGGCGAGCAGCAGGACGAGCGCGACGCCGCCGCCGGCCAGCGCCAGCGCGGGGAACCCGGCGGCGGCCACGGCCAGCCCCGAGCCCAGGCCGCCGGTGGCCCCCGCGACGGCCACGAGGACGTCGGCCTGCCCCTGCGTCCTGGCGCGCCCGGCCGGCGGCACGGCGTCGGTGATCATCGCTGTCCCGGCCACCAGGCCGAGGTTCCAGCCCAGGCCGAGCAGCGCGAGCGCCACCGCGATCGGGACCACCGAGTCGCCGGGCGCCACCGCCGCGACGATCCCGGCCGCCGCCAGGACCAGCCCGGACGCCGCCGCGACCACCCGCCGGCCGTAGCGGTCGGCCAGCCGCCCGGTCAGCGGCGAAGGCAGGTACATCGCGCCGATGTGCACGGCGATGACCAGCCCGGAGGCGGCCGCGCCGGAGCCGTGCGCGTGCATGTGCACGGGCGTCATCGTCATGATCGCGACCATCACGAGCTGGGCGAGCACCATCACCAGCGCCCCCGTCGTCACCCCCGGCCGCCTGCCCGGCGGCGGCTCGTCCGCCTGGCCCCCGCTCTCCAGCGCCCCGGCCAGCAGCAGCGGATCGGGACGCAGCCAACAGAACAGCACCAGCGCGGCCAGCCCGTAGGCGGCGAAGGCCAGCAGGAACGGCCCGGCCAGGTACGGGATGCCGAGCGCGAGCGCGAGTTCACCGGTCGGCGCGGACAGTCCCGGCCCGGCCACGCCGCCCAGCGTGGTGGCGACCAGCACCACGGACACCGCGCGGGCCCGGTGCTCGGGTGCGGCCAGATCGGCCCCGGCGTAGCGGGCCAGCAGGTTGGTGGCCGGCCCCGCGCCGTAGCAGAACAGCGCGAGCAGCAGCAGGACGGCACTGTCCGCGACGGCGGCCACGACCACGCCCGCGCTGCCCGCCGCGCCTGCCAGGTATCCGGCGGCCAGCCCGGGACGCCGACCGCGAGCCTGCGAGAGACGCCCGACGAGCACGGCCGCCACCGCCGACCCCGCGGTGCCCAGGGCGCTGGGCAGCCCGGCTAGTCCGGTGGAGCCGAGCAGGTCCTGGGCCAGCAGCGCCCCGGCCAGCACCCCCGCGGCCAGCCCGGCCCCACTTAGCACCTGCGCCACGACCAGGACGATCAGGACGCGCCGCTGCGCCAGGGAACGCGAGAGATCACCGGCCTGTGGGTAAGTCGGCACGAGGCTGTCACCCGGCCCGCGTGTGAGTCCGCACGATGCTGTCACCCGGCCCCGTCGTCAGCCCAGGTCGAGGCGGTCGGCGAGACCGGCGGCGGCGAAGGCGGCCACCACGTCGTCGCGGCCCTCGGTGAGGTGCGCCCAGCTGTCGCAGTGCACGGGAACCACCCGGCGGGCGCCCAGGATCCCGGCCGCCTCGGCCGCCTGCGCGGCGTCGAGGACGATCAGCGCGCCGTCGAACAGCACCGGGATGCGCGGCGCGCCGGCGAAGAGTATCGCGGTGTCGATCGGGCCGAACCGCTCGGCGATCTCCTTGACCAGGTCGAGCGACGCGTTGTCGCCGCTGACATAGACGGCCGGCAGCCCCTCCCCGGTCAGGACGAATCCGACGACCTGGCCGGTGACCGCCTCGACCGCCGCGCGCGGGCCTGGACCGTGCAGCGCGGGCACGCCGGTCACGGTGATCGTGCCGCCGCCGGGCCGGTCCAGCTCGATCGGCTCCCAGTCGGCCAGTCCCCTGGCCCCGCCGCCGAGCCTGGCCGCGCCGCCCGGCGTGGTGAGGACGAGCGGGACGTCGGCGAGCAGGGCACGCCCGGCCTTGTCCAGGTTGTCGGGGTGCTCGTCGTGGGAGAGCAGGACCACGTCGACCTGGCCCAGGTCGGCGGGGGTGCCGGCGGGCGGCGCGGTCTTGGTCAGGATGCGGCGGTTCGACCCCGGCCGGTGGTAGTCGCCCGGCGGGTCGAAGGTCGGGTCGGTCAGGAACCTGAGGCCGCCGTAGTCGAACAGGGCGGTCGGGCCGCCGAAGACCCGGACGGGGAACTGCTCGTGGGTGGCGCCGGAAGTGGGCATGACACATCTCCTCACGGATGAAGGCTGATCTATCCGTGAAGTGACCGTAGTTGTATCTCACGGTTGAGCGCAAGCCGTACCATGAGAGATATGAGCGAGACCAGCACGACCGCCCTGCCCGCGCCCGGGGCGGAGCAGTACCTCGCGCTCGACTTCGTCAACAGCGCGGTCGCGCTGCCCGGCGGGCAGTTCATCGACCTGCTCGGCACGCCGGCGGCGGCGCAGGACTGGCTGGTGGAGCGCGAGCTCGCGCCGGTCGACGCGGGCGTGCGCGAGATGTGCGCGGCGCAGCTGCGGTCGCTGCGCGAGCACCTCAGGTCGTTGTTCGCCGCGCGGGTGGCGGGGGTGCCCGCGCTGCCCTCAGCGCTGTCGGCGGTCAACGACGCGATGAGCCGGGTGCCCACGGCGGCGCTGCTGTACTGGGACGCGAAGGAGGGCCCCTACCGGGCGCTCCCCTGCCCGACCAACGAGATCCTCGACCACGCGCTGGCGACCCTGGCCGCCAACGCGGCCGACCTGCTCACCGGCCCCGACGCCGAGCGGCTGACCCCCTGCGGCTCGCCGCCGTGCAACCGCTACCTGCTGCGTCACGGCCGCCGCCACTGGTGCTCCACCCGTTGCGGCGACCGCGCCCGCGCGGCCCGCGCCTACGCCCGCCGCACCCGCGCCGAGTCCGGCTGAGAACCTGATCCCGGCCTCTACCTCGGCCCCGGCAGCAGCAGGTCGGCGAACACCGGCAGGTGGTCGGAGGCGTCGCCGGACGGCACCGCCGCCGACCGCACCTCGACGTCCGGCGAGACGAGCACGTAGTCGATGCGCTCACCGGTGTCCGGATGGGTGTGACCAGGTCCTTTCCCGGCCCGTGCCCAGGCGTCGCGCAGGGTTCGCGTCAGCACGGCGACCTCGGGCGTGCCCGGCCCGGCGTTGAGATCGCCGGTCAGGATCACCGGTCCCGGCCGGGCCTCGACCAGCCGGACGACGGCGCGGGCCTGGGCCAGGCGTTCGCCCGCGTCGTCGTCCTGCAGGTGGGTGGTGCAGACCTGGACGGGCACGCCGCCGATCACGACCGTGGCCCGCAGCAGGCCGCGCGGCTCGTGACCGGGCGCGACCGGCAGCGGGACGTTGCCCACGTCGCGCAGCGGGAAGCGCGACAGTATCGCGCTCCCGTAGCGGCGGCGCGGACCTCCGAGAGCAAGCAGGCCGCCGGGTGCGGACGGGCCGCCGGGTGCGGGCGGGTCCAGGTCCAGGTTGGCGCCGTAGGCCAGGTGCAGGCCCAGCTCACCGGCCAGCCAGGCGGCCTGGTCGGCCCAGTCGCTGCGGTCCGACCAGTGCCGGTCCACCTCCTGCAGCCCGGCCACGTCGGCCGTGCGGAGCACGTCGGCGACGCGCCGCAGGTCGAGCCGGCCGTCGGGGCCGCGGCCGTGATGGATGTTGAAGGTGGCCACGCGCACCTGGGCGGACAACGCTCGACCCATCCTTTCCCGCACCACGCTCAGGAGGTGACGATCTCGTAGAGCGCGATGTTGCCCCACTGTACGTTCGCGTCGTGCACGGTCAGCCGGACCTTGCGCGTGGTGACCGGCGCGGGCAGGGTGATCGTGCTGGTCTCCACCTTGGCGCTGCTCTCCTGCCAGTTCGTCCGGTGGTGCGCCACCTGGGGCACCCAGCGGGCGCCGTCCCAGGTGTCGAGCGAGACGTCGGTGACGCCCTGGCCCTTGGCCCAGGCGGTGTGCAGGGTCACGGCGGCGACGCGCTTGTCCGTGCCGTAGTCCACGACGAACTCGCCGGGGAAGCTCACGCCGCTGCTCACCGTGGCCCAGGGGCTGCTCGGGTCGCCGTCGACGAGCGCGTCCACGGTGTGCGTGGGCGAGGTCGGGAACGTGGTGGTCACCGTCGCCGAAGGTCCGGGCCGGTACGGCTCCGCGGCGGCGGGCACGCCGAGCGTGACCTCGTTGACCTGGATCGGGCCGCCGGCCGCCGCCTTGACGACCAGCCGGACCCGGCTCGCGGTGACGGTCTCCGGCAGGGTGATCGTCTGCTGCTCGACGGTGGCGGCGTCGCTCGTCCAGTCGAGTTCGGCGCTCGTCCGGCCGACCCAGTCGTGACCGTCGTGGGTCTGCACCTCGACCCGGGTGACGCCGCGGGAGGCGGCGTGCGCGGCCGACAGCGTGACCGTGCGGAAGGTGCGGGCGGCCGGGTAGGCCAGCTCGATCGTGGCGGGCAGGCGCGGCTTGGGCACGCTGCGCCAGGCGGTCGCCGGGTCGCGGTCGGCCAGCCGCTCCAGGTGGCCCTTGGGCACCACGCTGCCGCCCACCTGCGCCTGACCGATCTCCCGCTGGAAGGCGCCCAGGTCGGGAGCGCCGTCGGGGATCGGCACGCCCGCGTAGTCGTGCTCGGCGGCCACGCTCACGCCCGCGTCGAAGACGGGCGAGCCGGCCAGCGGCCGGTAGTCCGCCGGGTCGGCCGACCCCGGCGCGGCGAGCTTCGGGTCGGCGACGACCGGCGCGTGGTCGTGACCGGTCGGCGGCTCGGCGGTACCCCAGTAGAGGTTGTGGTCGTAGACGATGCCGTTCTTGTTGTCGAAGCCGGCCCCGGCGAGGTTGACGAAGACGTTGTTGCGCACGGTCACGCCGGCCGCGTTGTTGTACAGCCGCACCGCCCGCTCGAACGGGTACTTCCCGGCCCCGCTGAACGGCGGCTTCACCTCCACCACCCGGTCGGTCAGGTAGAGCGTGTTGTTCAGGAAGTGGGTGCCGGTGGTGGAGGTCGAGGCGGCCAGGCCCTCGTAGCCGTCGTTCCTGCTGACGTTGTAGCGCACGACCGTGTCCCTGGTCGGGGCCGCGGCGAAGGAGACCGCCAGGAAGAAGCCGCCGTCGTTGTCGTGGCTGTAGTTGTACTGCACGAGGCTGCGGTTGTTGTCGGCGTCGGCGTCGAAGCCGTGGCCGTCGCTGCCGGGGCCGTTGAACCCGGTGTGCGAGACCTCGTTGCGCTGGACGACGATGTCGTCGTTGCCCTGCCACCAGATGCCGACGTTGCCGCCGGTGGTCTTGGTCCGGCCGCGCACCGCGCGCTCGACCCGGTTGCCCTCGATCACCGCGCCCGCGGTGTGCATCGGGGTGATGCCGCCGCCGGTCACGTCGTGCACGTAGTTGTCCCTGATGCGGACGCCGGTGCTGGGCGTCCAGGTGACGACCTCGCTGTCCGGGATGCCGGTCTCCACCGGGTACAGGCTGGTCATGCCGCTGCGGCGGGACCAGGTGGACCACATGATGATGCCGTACGAGCCGATCTTGGAGATCTCGTTCTTCTCCACGACCAGGTTGTCGAAGTAGGTGGGCGTGGTATTGCCCCTGATGGAGATCAGCAGCCCGGCCGCGGCGACGCTGTGCCCGCCCTGGCCGTTGACGTCGTGGATGTTCAGGTTGCGCAGGGTGACGTTGGCCAGCCGGCCGGAGTCCTTGGCGAACAGGTTGACGCCGCTGCGGTAGACGGAGGTGTCGGCGCTGTGGTTGGTGACCTCCAGGCCGTCGACGGTGAAGTCGTGCACGTCGCTGATCCGGACGGCGGCGTCCACCGTGCCCTGGCCGTCGATGACCGGCTTGGGGCCGGTGCCGTACGAGCCGACCAGGGCGGGCGCGCCGGGCGAGCCCGCGCCCTTGATCAGGAGCTGCCCCTGCCAGCGCTGCCCGGACTTGAACAGCAGCCGGTCGCCGGGGCCGAGCGTCAGCGCGCTGGCCCTGGCCAGGGATTTCCACGCGGTGGACGCACCGGTGCCGGCGGCCGTGTCGTCGCCGGATTCGGCGTCCACGTAGTAGGTGGTGCCTGGTTCCGCCGCGTGCGCGGGCGCGGCGAGCGACACCGTCATGGCGAGCAGGGCGAGACCCGCCCACCCGAGCCGAGTACGCAAACCATCGTTCCTTTCGGGAGGTTCATTTGCCGATTCCGGCGGTCATTCCGTCGACGATGCGGCGGCCCAGCCACAGATAGAGCACGATCATGGGATAGATCAGGATCACGATCCCGGCGAACAGGCCGCCCCAGTCGGAGCTGTACTGCATGGAGCTGTAGAGGTTGAGCAGCGCGGCGGGCAGCGTGCGTTCCTCGGGCAGCGGCGCGATCAGCAGCACCAGCAGCGTCTCGTTCCACAACCCGATCACGTTCAGCACGAGCACGGTCATCACCCCGGGCCTGGCCACCGGCAGCACGATCCGGACGAACGCCCGCAGCGGCCCCGCGCCGTCGATCTCGGCCGCCTCCTCGATCTCGTGCGGCAGCGAACGCAGGTACCCGGTCAGGACGAACACCGCGAACGGCAGCGAGAGCGCCACCTGGAAGATCAGCAGCGTGATGCGGTTGTCCCACCAGCCGGTGACCCAGTCCTCCATGAACGTGTAGAGCGACAGCTTGACCACGACCACCGGGATCACCAGGGTCTGCAGCGGGATGCTCAGGCCCATGGCGAAGTAGCCGGTCAGCGGCCCGGCCACGCGCCGGTTCGAGCGGGCCAGCACGTACGCGGCCGGCGCCGACAACGCCACGATGAGCAGCGCGCCGAGCAGGGTCAGCACGGTGCTGTTCAGCGCGGCGGCGGAGAACTCGGCCGCCTGCCAGGCGGAGGCGTAGTTGCCCCACTGCGGTTCGGCCGGCAGCGTGAACGGATTGAGCCACACCTCGCCCGAGTCCTTGAGCGACTGCAGGCCCACCCAGAGCACCAGGGCGAGGTTGAAGGCCACCCACGCCCACAGCGCGATCGCGGTGGCGCGCGGCAGCAGGACGTCGCCGATCAGGCGCCTCATGACAGCTCCACTCGATCGCGCCGGGTGATGCGCCTGGTCAGGGCGATGAGCACGGCGGTGACGAGCAGCACCACCACGCCCATCGCCGCGGCGCTGCCGAGTTCGGGCACGCCGCCGCCGGCCACCAGGGAGAACTGCTGCACGGCCACCGTCCTGGCCTGCAGCGGCGGGCTGCCCGGCGTGCCCGCGGTGGTGAACGCGAGCACGATCTCGAAGATCTTCAGGCTGTTGACCACCCACAGCACGGCGGACACCGCGAAGACGTCCCAGGTCAGCGGCAGCGTGATGTGCCGGAACTGCTCCCACCTGGTGGCCCCGATGAGCTGGGCGTCCTCGTAGATGTGGGCCGGGATGGAGTCGGCGGCCGACATCATCAGCGCCACGTAGAAGCCGGTGCTCGACCAGACCAGGCCGCCCACGATGCACCGGAAGACCAGGTCGGGCCCGAGCCACGGCTGCGGGTCGAGCCCGAGCCCGGTCAGCAGCGTGTTGACCACGCCTTCCGGGTTGAGCAGGAACCCGATGGCGGCGCCCACCGCGATCATCGAGATGATCATCGGCAGGAACATCACGGACCTGATGAAGGCGCGGCCCTTGATGTGGCGCAGCACCACCATCGACAGGAACGTGAAGCCGAAGACCAGCGCGCCGCCGGCCACCGCCATCACGAACGTGTTGGCGAACGACGTGCGGAACGCGTCGTTGCCGAGCAGCGCCAGGTAGTTGTCCAGGCCGCGCCAGGTCATCTCCGAGCCGGGCCCCGACCAGGCGTTGAGGCTGACCCAGAAGCCGAACAGCGAGGGCGCGACGAACAGCGCCGTGTAGGCGATGAGCGCGGGGAGCAGGAACGGCCAGAAGGCCCGTTCGCGCCCCGGGCGCAGCGCCCTGGACGTGGCCGGTGGCGCCACCGGCGGCGCCTGGGTGAGGGTTCCCGCTCCCATCGGCTCAGTTCTTGTTCGCGAGGTAGTCGGCGGTCGCCTGCTTGCCGTCCTTGACGAACGTGGCCGGGTCGATCTTGCCGGAGATGAGCTTGTCGTGCAGCGGCAGGAAGCGGTCGTTCCACCAGGTCTTGTCGGCGGCGGCGTCGTCGTAGGTCTTGTGCGTGGCCGTCGCCTCGGCGACCGCCTGCTGCACCGCGACCAGGTGCTCGGGCGCGGGCACGTCGGCGCGCGAGGGGATGTTCAGCGCGGTGGCGGCGATCTGCTCGACGTACTTCTTCTGCAGCGCGAAGGCCAGGAACTTCTTGGCCGTCGCCACGTTCCTGCCCCTGGCGTTGACGGCCCAGCCGAGCGTGCCGACCTCGACGGAGTTCTTGCCGCCCGCCGGGAGCTGGAAGGAGGCGACCTTGGCGCCGGCGGCCAGCTTGGGCTTGGTCTCGCTGGCCAGCCAGGTGCCGTTGAGGTTCAGGTCGTAGCGGCCCTGCGCCCAGGCGTCCTGGGCGGCGGGGAACTTGGTGGCCATGAAGTCCTTCTGGAAGTAGCCGCCCTTGGCGAGCTGGGCGACCTTCTCGGCGGCGGCCAGCACTTCCGGCCGGTCCCAGGCGGCGGCGTCGGTGGTCAGCGCCTTGAGGCTGCCCGCGCCGTTGGCCCTGACCAGGATCGTGTAGAACCAGTACACGTTGTAGAAGTTGATCGTGCCGTCCTGGCCGATCGGGGTGCGGCCGTCCTTCTTCGCCCGGTCGAGGTAGGCGATGAAGTCCTCCCAGCTCTGCGGCGGCGTGGCGGCCAGGTCGGCGTGCTTGGCGGCGTCGAACCAGACCGCGGTGGAGATCACCGTGTGCGGGACGAACGCCAGGCCCTTGTCGTTCGACGACGCCTGGCGCACCGACTCGGGCAGGACCTCCTGGACCGTCTTGCCCTCGCCGGGCACCTGGGCGGGCAGCACGTCGTCGAGCGGGGCGACCAGGTTCTGCGCGGCGTAGGTGGCGAGGTTGTCGGTGGAGGTGTCGAACAGGTCGGGGCCGCGGCCCGAGGCCATCTCGGTCGACAGGTTCTCGTTGCCGTTGCGCCCCACGAACTTCAGGTCGACCTTGGTGCCCGTCTGCTTGGCGAAGTCGTCCAGGAGCGCCTTAATGATCTTGCCTTGCGGCTCGTCGGCGCCCCAGGAGGAACGGTAGGCCAGCGCGGCGGCGCTCTGGCCCGGGTCCTGGTCGCTGTTCTTCTTGCCGCAGGCGGCGACCGCCAGGGCGAGCGCTCCGACGGTGAGTACGGCCGTCAACTTACGCATGGTGGGGGCCTTTCATGGGAGGGTGAAGGGGACGACGGTGCCGGTGTGCCTGGCGCGTTCTGCCGCCCAGACCACCCGGTGCGTCGCGAGGCTCTCTTGGCCGCTGGTCAGCACCAGCGAGGGGTCTCCGTGTGCGACCGCGGCGACGAACGCGTCGAGCAGCGCCCCGTCGCCGCCGCCGTGCCCGGTGGCGGCCGAGGCGCCGGAGTCGGAACCGGAATCCGGGCCGGCCTGCGTGTCGATCACCGAGACCTTGTCGGTGAGGAAGTCGTGCACCCGCAGCGTCACGCCGTCGCCCTCGATGGAGCCGTGCGTGCCGAAGACGCGGGTCTTGCGGTGCTCCAGCGCCGCGAAGGCGGTGACGGTGCAGGTGGCGGAGGTGCCGTCGGCGAACTCCAGCGTGACGACCTGCGTGTCGACCACGTCGTTGCCGCCGGCGTAGACGCACCTGCCGTACGGCCCCTCGCGCAGCGCGGCCAGCACGCCGGCCTCGGTGTGGTCGGGCGTGACCGCCGACAGCGGCCAGAACTCCTTGACCGGGTCGCCCAGGCAGTCGAGGTAGATGCGCTTGGCCGAGTACGGGCAGGTCGGCTCGATCGGGCAGTCGAGGCAGCGCTCGGCGGCGCCGGCCGGGCGCTGCTCGGGGCGGAAGTGCACCAGGTTGCCGAAGGAGGAGACCCGCTCGGGCAGCGCGCCCTTCAGATGGACGATCCAGTCCAGGTCGTGGCAGGCCTTGGCGAGCAGCATCGGGGCCGAGTCGGCCTCGCTGCGCCAGTTGCCGCGCACGAACGAGTGCGCCTGGTGCCACCAGCCGACCTGCTCCAGGTGCTGGATGTTCATCACCTGGCCGATGCGGCCCTTGTCGATGAGCGCCTTGAGCGTCCTGGTGTAGGGCGTGTAGCGCATCACGTGGCAGACGGCCAGCAGCACGCCGTGCCGGCGGGCGGCCTCGGCGATCGCGGTGGCGTCCGCCTCGGTCGGCGCCATCGGCTTCTCCAGCAGGATGTGGTAGCCGCGTTCTGCGGCGCGCACGGCGGGTTCGAGGTGCATGCGGTCCTGGGTGGCCACGATGATCGCGTCGGCCAGGCGGTCGCCGGCCAGCAGCTCGCGCCAGTCGGCGAAGACGTTCGCGGCGGGCAGGTCGTGCTCGGCCGCGAAGCTCTCCCGCCGGTGCCGGTCCGGTTCCGCCACCGCGACGACGCGGGCCCGGCCGCTCTCCAGGGCGTGGCGGGCGTAACCGAGCCCGCGCAGTCCCGCCCCGATGACGGCGAGTGTGACCATGAATGTTCCTCCGACTTATTAATAGTGTCTGGTTTTATTAGTTGGCGCCGGAGGCTGTCAAGGGCTGATGGGAAGCGCTTTCCGAGCAGGGCGGACGACCCCGGCGGGCTCCGCCGCCCGCCGGGGTCACCGGGCGGGTGCGATCTAGCGGGTGGTGATCTCGTTGACCGACAGGTTGCCCCACGTGCGGTTGGCGGCCTTGACGACCAGGCGTACCTGGGTGGTGGAGACGGCGGCGGGCAGGGTCACCGCCCGGCGTTCCACGGTGGCCGTGTTGCTCGCCCAGGTGATCGTGGCGTCGGCGACCTGGGTGACCCAGGCCGAGCCGGTCCACGTCTGGACGTCCAGCTTGGTGATGCCCTGGCCCTGGCCGAAGTGCGTGGCGAGGACGACCTCGGACACCCGGCGGGAGCTCGGGTAGGTCAGCGTGATGCTGCCCGGCAGGGTGACGCCGGAGCTGGGGCTGGCCCACGTGGCCTGGTCCGAGCCGTCGGTGAGCGCGGCCGGGGTGGTCGACTGGCCGTCGCCGAACGTGGTGGCCGCGCCGGCCGCCGCCTCGTCCGCGCCCGGACCGGCGGCGCGCTGCAGGCCGCCGAGGTCGGGCATCCCGGACGGCAGCGCGGTGCCGACCGTGTCCCTGCCGCCTTCGAAGGGGATCTCCAGGCCCTGGCCGAGCACCGGCGAGCCGGCGGTGGGCAGGTAGCCGCCGAGCCCGGTGATCGAGGTGGCCGTGCCCGGCGAGGTCAGCAGCGGGTCGCCGGTCAGCGCGGCCTTGTCACGCGACGGGACAGGGCCCTGATGGAACAGGTTGCGGTCGTAGACGACCTTGCCGCTGTCGTTGTACGGCAGGTTCGCCGCGTTGTGAATGACGTTGTTGCGGAACCTGACGCTGCCCACGCTGGAGTTCCACACCTTGACCAGGCTGAACGAACCCCGGTCCGGGTGGTCGCGGATGAACGGGGTCAGCGGCACCCAGATCGTGTTGTTGTAGACGTCGATGTTCGTGGCGTTGGTCGACAGGGCGAACACCTGGTTGGCGTCACCCTGGCTCACGTTGTAGCGGATCGTCGCCTCGGCGGGCCCGGTGCCGGTCGAGACCGCGATGAAGAAGCCGCCCTCGTTGTCGTGGCTGAAGTTGTACTGGATCACGCTGCGGTGCGCGGAGGCGTCGGCGTCGAAGGCGGTGCCGTCGGCGGCCAGCCCCCAGTACTTCGTCCCCGACACCTGGTTGAACTGCACCAGCGTGTCGTCCGTGCCGGCCCACCAGATGCCCACGTTGCCGTGGTTCTGGGCGGTCTTGTGCACCCGGTTGCGCTCGATCAGCGCACCGGCGGCCTGCATGACCGTGATGCCGCCGGCGGAGATGTCGTGCACGTGGTTGCCGCGGACGACCACGCCGGTGCTCGGCGTCCACGGCCGGTAGTCGGCCCGCGGGATGCCCATGAGGTCTTCCCACAGGTAGTTCCAGCCCTCGCGCTGCATCCACTGCGACCAGGTGACGATGCCGTACGAGCGGGAGTCGGCGACCTCGTTGTTCTCGATGAGCAGGTTCTGGTAGTAGGTCGGGACCGACTTGCCCCGCGCGCTGACGATGATCCCGCCGGCCGACGGGTTCGACGTCTGGCTGCCCGAGGTGGCGCCCTGGATGGCGTGCACGTAATTGCCGCGGATCGTGATGCCGGGCACCGCGCCGGCGTCGGTGGCGCTGACCCCGATGCCGATGCGCGGCGTGGTGCCGGCTCCGGTGTTGGTCACCTCCAGGCCGCTGACCACCACGTCGTGCAGGTTGTGCAGTTTGACCGTGACGTCCACGGCGCCGCCGCCCGCGATGAGCGGCTTGGCCCCGGTGCCGTAGGAGGTGAACGTGACCGGGGCGGCGCCGGTGCCCGAGCCCTTCGGCGCGAGCTGCCCGCTCCACTGGCCGCCCGACTTGAAGCCGACGGTGTCACCCGGCTGGAAGGTCTGGGCGTTGACCTTGCCGAGCGTCTTCCACGCCGTCGACGGGCTGCGCCCGTCCGCGGCGTCGTCGCCGTTCGGATCGACGTAGTAGGTGCTGCTCACCGCGTACGCGGTGGGAGCGAGGACCGTTAAGCCTGCGCCGGCGAGCACGACCGCGAGGGCCGTTCCCGCCAGGCGTGAACCACGTGCCATGGTGCTCCTTCTCCAGCGGCTCGCGGGCCGGACGGCCGGCGAGCGGTCAGCGGCTCTCCCCCAGGTCGGGTGCCGCTCTGATCTCGACCCGCGGGTCCGCGGGCGGCTCGTCGAGTTCGAGCACGACGAGTTCGTTGGCGCCCCGCCGCAGCAGCGGCCAGGGCAGGTAGAGGGTGACCTGCGGCCCGCGCGACCAGTAGCGGCCGAGGTTGAAGCCGTTGACCCACACGTAGCCCTTGCCCCAGCCGGGCAGGGCCAGGAAGCCGTCCATGACCTCGTCGACGTGCAGGGTCGCGCGGTGGAACGACGGCCCGGCGGCGCCGGTCTCGCGCCCCCAGGGCAGGTCCTCGACCGAGTCGAGCGGGACGGGGTCGATCTCCCAGCCGAAGACGTACTGGCGCTCGTGCCGCACGCCCCCGGTCACGCCCTTGCTCTCGCCCTGGATCGGGCCGTAGTTGACCCGGCCCATGGCCTCGACGATCAGCGTGACGTCCGCGCCGCGCTCCGGGGTGGACAGGGGCAGCGAGGTGACGCCGTCGCGTTCGAGCGTGCCCCGGAGCACGCCGTCGACCAGGACGTGGGCGCGGTCGTGCAGCCCGGCCACGGTCAGCGGCCGCTCCTCGGCCCGAGGTCCAGGCACGTGGGCGCGGTAGACGGCCAGCCCGTAGGACTGGCCCAGTTCCTCGAACGTGCGCGGGAGCGCGCCGCGCACCGTGCCCGTGGACAGCACGTCCAGGCAGTCGAGCAGGCTCAGGCGCGCGTCGCAGGCGATCTCCCGCGCGGGCAGCGTCGGGGCCGGCTCGCGTGACGGCTCGGGCGGCAGCGTCGTGTGCCGGCCCAGCACCTCGCGGTAGGCCCAGAACTTGGGGGTCGGCTCGCCGTGCTCGGAGATCGGCGCGTCGTAGTCGTAGGAGGTGACGGTCGGCTCGTAGCGGCCGTCGGCCTGCTCGCCGCCCGCGTTCGCGCCGGCCATGAAGCCGAAGTTGGTGCCGCCGTGCGCCATGTAGAGGTTGACGGACGCGCCCCTGGTGAGCAGTTCGTCCAGGAGTTTGGCCACCTCGTCGGGGTCGCGGGTGTGGTGGGTCTCGCCCCAGTGGTCGAACCAGCCGTTCCAGAACTCCATGCAGAACTCGGGATCGTCGCGGTGCCTGGCGAACTCGGCGAGGTGACCGGCCGGGTCGCTGCCGAAGTTGGCGGTGGCGTAGATCTCGGGCACGGTGCCGCCGGTGACCATGAGGTCCCAGCTCCCGTCGGAGGTGAACAGCGGCGCCTCGATGCCCCTGCGCACCAGGCCGCCCGCCAGGTGGCGCAGGTAGACGTGGTCGTCGCCGTAGGAGCCGTACTCGTTCTCGACCTGCACCATCAGGACGTTGCCGCCCCGGCCGGCCTGGTGTGCGGCGATGCGCGGGATCAGCTCGTCGAACCAGCGGTCGACCGGCTCCAGCCAGCGGGGGTCGTGGCAGCGGTGCCGGAACTCCAGCCAGGCCGGGATGCCGCCGTTCTCCCATTCCGCGCAGATGTACGGACCCGGGCGGACGATCGCGTACAGGCCGGCCTCGGCGGCGGCGGTGAGGAAGCCCTCCAGGTCCGCCAGGCCGGTGAAGGTGAACTCGCCGGGGCGCGGCTCGTGCAGGTTCCACGGCACGTACGTCTCGACCGTGTTCAGGCCCATCGCGCGGAGTTTGGCCAGGCGGTCGGGCCACTGCTGGGGCAGGGTCCGGAAGTAGTGCATCGCTCCGGACAGCACCTGGAACGGCTCGCCGTCGAGCGTGAGTGCGTGGCGGGCGACCTGGAAGCGGCGGCTGGTGGACATGGAAGCGCTCTTCTCCCGACTTATTAAGGAAGCGAGGCTAAATATGTCTGGAGAAGGTCTTCCCCGTCAAGGTGTCCGTCGCCGGCGGGTCAGCGGGCCGTCACGTCAGGCTGGGCCGGCCTCGGGGAGCGCGCCGTCCACGTCGTAGAGCCGGGCGTCCACGTGGTCGAGCGCGTGCCGTACCGCGCCGAGCACCACGGCCTTCTCCCCCAGGCTCGACACGGCCAGCTCCGGCGGCTCCAGGCAGAGCGGGTCGAGGTGCCGGCGCAGCGGTTCGAGCAGCACGTCGCCGGAGCGCGAGACGCCGCCGCCGATCACGACCAGGTCCGGGTCCATCGTCAGCACCAGCGCCGCGATGCCTTCCGCCAGGTCGTGCGCGTACTGCTCGACCGCCCAGCGCGCGGCCGGATCGCCTTCCCTGGCGGCGGAGAAGACCAGGCCCGCCACCTCCTCGGCGGCGGTCTCCGCGGGCAGCCCGGGGAACCCGGCCAGGTGCGAAGGCGCCCGATGCCAGCCGAGCAGCGGCAGCGCGCCTATCTCCCCGGCCATGCCGCGGCCGCCGCCGTGCAGCTCGCCGCGGATCAGCAGCCCGGCGCCCGTACGCACGCCCGACAGGACGAAGACCAGGTCGCGGGCGTCCTTGGCGACGCCGGTCCACCGCTCGGCCAGCGCCGCCAGGTTGCAGTCGTTCTCGACCAGCACCACCGGGCCGAAGTCGGCGCCGAGCTCGGCGACCAGGTTCACGCCGGTCCACTCGGGCAGCGCGACCGAGAGCTTGACCGCGCCGTCACGCACCACTCCCGTGGTGCCGACACAGGTGGCCATCAGGCGGTCCGGCTCGATGCCGGCGTCCTTCAACGCGCCGCCGGCCGCGGTCCTGACCGCCTCCAGCCGGTCCACCCGGCTCGCCTGCGGCGCGAGACGCGTCGAGAACCGGCCCACGACCTGGCCTTCCAGGTCGCAGACGAGCGCGCGGACGGAGTAGGAGCCGATGTCCACGCCCAGCACGTGCCCGGCCTCGGCGCGGAACCTGAACAGCCGTCTCGGCCTGCCCATCCGCCCGGTCTCCGGCGGCGACTCGGCCAGCCAGCCCAGTGCGAGCAGGTCCTCGGCCAGCCCTTCGACGGTGGGCCTGGACAGCTCGGCCCGCTGGGCCAGCTCGGTCAGGCCGATCGCGCCCTGCCCGCGCAGCGCGCGCAGGGCGGTGACCATGTTGATCCTTCTCAGCCTGGAAGTGTCACTGCCGCGCACCCGCATGTCGCCCCCTTGGTGAACAACGCCGTCCGACAAATAAAAACAGTCATCATTAATAGGTCGCAAGTCGGGCCGGGATCAGGCGTGACCAGTGTGCCCGGTCATGGGCCCGACGAGGGGGTAAGACCGTCCATGGGGCTCGATCGGGGGATCGGAACGGGGGGCGGCGATGGACCGGACGGCGACGCCGGACGGCGGGCTGTGGGAGGCGGTGGTCGCCTGCGCCGGCGTGGGCGTCTTCCTGACCGACCTGGAAGGGCGCATCACCGAGGTCAATCCGCGGGCGGCCACGCTGCTCGGCCGCGGCGAGGCGACGCTGCGCGGCGCCGACGCGCACCAGACGCTGCACCGCCGCCCGGACGGCACGGTGCCGCCGCGCGCGGGCTGCGAGCTGAGCCGGGTGGTCAGGCAGGGCGAGACCGTACGCGGTGACTTCGCCACCTTCGCCTGCGCCGACGGACGGTTGCTGCCGGTGGAGTGGCTGGCCTCGCCGCTGCACCGCGACGGCGAGCTGACGGGCGTGGTGGTGGTGTTCACCGACATCGTCGAGCGCATGGGCGAGGCCGGCCGGCAGGCCGAGCAGCTGGCCAAGTCCCAGGCCCAGACCGAACAGCTGGCGATGATCACCGAGATCACCACCGTGCTCACCCAGACGCTGGACATGACCGAGGCCATGCGCAGGCTGGGCCGGCTGCTGGTGCCCCGGCTGGCCGACTGGGCGGCGGTGGACGTGTGGCTGGGCCCGCGCGAGCTGCGCCGGGTGGCCGTGGAGGCGCGCGGCGGCCAGGAGCTGGATCCGAGCTGGTGCGGGCCGCTGCCGCCGCTGCCCGCCGCCTCGCGCTCGCCGCTGGTGCGGGTGCTGCGCGGGCAGGAGGGCCCGCTGCTGCTCGGGCCGGACGAGATCGCCGCCCGGCCGGACGCGCCGCTGGCGGCCGCGCACCACGTCCTGTTCTCGGTGCTGGGCGGCCGGTCGGCGATCGTCGCGCCGCTGTGCAGCGCGCGCCGCGTGCTCGGCGCGCTGACCGTGGCACGCACCGGTTCGGCCTACGGCCCGGCGGACGTCGAGCTGATCGCCGACATCGCCCGCAGCGCCGGGATGGCCGCGGACAACGCCTCGCTGTTCGGCCAGCAGCGCGACATCGTCGAGACCATGCAGCGCCACCTGCTGACCGCGCTGCCGCAGGTGGACCACCTGCAGCTGGCCGCGCGCTACCTGGCCGCGCCGCTCGGCTCGCAGGTGGGCGGAGACTGGTACGACGCCTTCCTGCTGCCCGACGGCGCGACCGCGATGGCCATCGGCGACGTGGCGGGCCACGACCTGGAGGCGGCCGGGCAGATGGCCCAGCTGCGCAACATGCTGCGGGCCCTGGCCTGGGACCACCACGAGGAGCCGCCGAGCGCCGTACTGGACCGGTTCAACCACGTGATGGCCGGGGTCAGCGACGCGCCGACCGCCTCCGTGGTGCTGGCCAGGGTCGAGGCCGCGCCGCCGGACGGCTGGCTGCTGCGCTGGGCCAGCGCGGGCCACCTGCCACCGCTGCTGGTCACCGCCGACGGCCAGAGCCGCTACCTGGAGGCGGGCCAGGGCCTGCTGCTGGGCATCCACCTGGACGAGGACGGCGGCCGCCCCGACGCCTGCCACCCGATGCCGCCGGGGAGCACGCTGCTGATGTACACCGACGGCCTGGTCGAGATCCCCGGCGCCCACCTGGACGCCGGACTGATGCGGCTGCGCCACCAGGCCGCCATGCTGGCCACGCATCCGGTCGAGGTCTTCTGCGACCAGATCGTCTCGCGCGCCCCGTCGCCGCGCGCCGACGACATCGCCCTGCTCGCCCTGCGCCTACCGGCGACCGTCTGACCCCGTCGGCGGCCGGCACGCCCGCGTACCGACGAGTGTCCGGCCCCGTCGGCCGGTCAGCACTCCCGCATGGCGGCGCGGATCTGCTCGTCGGTCATCGGCGGGACCGGCAGCGGCCTGGCGGCGTCGGCGCGCAGGCCGTCGAGCGCCAGGGCCAGGTGCCGCCGCCAGACCCCGGGCGCCACCTTGGCCGTGGCCCTGATCGTCGCGGCCATGCCCCAGACCACGAACGCCATGTCGGCCAGCGTGACGTCGTCCCGCAGGTCGCCGGATCGCTGGGCCCGGCCGATGATCTCTTCCATCAGGGCGGGGCCGCGGTCGGCCGCCGCCGCCCCGCGCGCGGCCAGGTCGTTGTAGCCGAGGTCGGCCGCCTGCAGTTCCGACGCGCCGGTCAGGAACGCCACGAACCCGTCCCAGGCGTCGTCGGCCGCCAGGGCCTGCTCGGCCAGCTCGGCCACGCTCGCCACCCGGTCCGCGAAGACGGCCGCAACCAGGGCGTCGCGGGTGGGGAAGCGGTTGTACAGGGTGCCGATGCTGACCCCGGCCGAGCGGGCGATCTCGTCGAGCGGCACGTCGAGGCCCCGGTCCGCGAACAGCCGCCGGGCCGCCCGCAGCAGGCGCTCGCGGTTGTGCACGGCGTCCTTACGCATGCCCGCCAGCCTAACCAGGTCACGCGCCCCCGCTCGACGCGCGGCCGATGCGTGGCTCGGCCGACGCGTGGGGCTCAGTCGACGGTCAGCCGGTCCGCGCCGCCGGAGACGCGGATGTCGTAGCGGTCGGCGGCCTCGTCGAAGCCGGGGTCGGTCAGGACGGTTCCCGGCGGCGCCGCGACCACGGCCCGCTCCCCCAGCCGGAGCCGCGTGCTCCCGCCCACGACGGTCAGCCGCGCGGGCACCCCCGGACGGCGGCGGAAGTCGCTCAGCGAGACGCCGCCGGCGAGGTGGATCACCAGCTCGCCGGCGGGCGCGGGCAGGTCCACGCGTACCCGGTCGGCGCCGCCCTGCAGGTCGAGCCGGGTCAGCGGGAGCACGCGCAGGTCGGCGTCCAGGCGTGCGGCGCCGCCGCGCACCTCGATCGCCCACGGCAGCGTCGCGTTCAGCGTGACCTTCCCGCCGTAACCGGTGCTGTCGGGGTGGAAGCTGCGCGGGAAGTCGACGGTCACGTGGTCTGCGGTGGCGCGCACGTCGGGCAGGATGCCGTCGAAGCTCGCCAGGAACGGCTCGTCCAGCATGGGGTTGGCGTTGATCGTGATCCCGGCCGCGCCGGGAACGAAGGAGATCCTCATGGCTCACGACGCTACGGAGCGCGCCGCTTCGCGGAATCGGTCATCCTCCCCATGAATCCGGCCTAAGTAAGATCGCGGTGTGTTGTACGGCAGAGCCGACGAGCAGCGCGTCATCGAGGACCTGCTGCGGCGGGCCAGGCAGGGCGGCAGCGCGGTCCTGGTGATCACGGGTGAGCCCGGCGTGGGCAAGTCCGCGCTCGCCGATCACGCCGTGGCCTCAGCGGACGGCTTCACCGCGCTGCGCGGTTCAGGCGTGGAGTCCGAGGCCGAGCTGCCCTACGCCGGGCTGCACCAGCTCCTGCTGCCCGCGCTCGGCGCGCTCGACCGGCTGCCCGAGCTGCAGGCCGCGGCGCTGCGCCGGGCGCTCGGCCTGACGCACCCCGGCGGCGCGGAGAAGGCCGCCGGCGACGACAGGTTCCTGGTCGGCGTCGCCACGTTGTCGCTGCTGGCCGAGGTGGCCGAGCCGGAGCCGCTGCTCTGCGTGGTGGACGACGCGCAGTGGCTGGACCGGGCCTCGCGTGACGCCCTGCTGTTCGCGGCCAGGCGGCTGCGGGCGGAGGGCGTCGTCCTGATCTTCGTGGCCCGTCCCGAGTTCGACGCGGACGGGCTGCCCGGCCTGCCCCTGACCGGGCTCGGCGGCGCCGCGGCCCGCGAACTGCTCGCCGCGCGGGCCCCGGACCTGGCCGCCGACGTGCGCGAACGCATCCTGGCCGAGGCCGAGGGCAACCCGCTGGGGCTGATCGAGCTGCCGCTGAGCGCCGAGAGCGCGCCCGAGCTCGGCCCGCTGCCGCTCACCCGCCGGCTGCAGGACGCCTTCCACCACCGCGTCGCGCGGCTGCCCGAGCCGGCCCGCGCGCTGCTCCTGGTGGCCTCGGCGGAGGACACCGGCGAGCTGCGGGTCATCATGAGCGCCGCCGCGCGGGCCTTCGACGTGGACGAATCCGCGCTGGAGACCTGCGAGGAGGCCGATCTGGTGCGGGTGCGCGGCACGACGTTGTCGTTCCGCCATCCGCTGGCCAGGTCGGCGGTCTACCAGGCGGCCGGTTTCGCCCGCCGCCGCGCGGCGCACCGCGCCCTGGCCGAGGTCAGCGGGCCTGAGCGGGGCATCTGGCACCTGGCCATCGCCGCGTCAGGCCCGGACGAACGGCTCGCCGGCGAGCTCGAACGCGCCGCCGCGGGCTTCCGGCTGCGTACCGGGTACGCCGCGGCGTCGGCGGTGCTGGAACGCGCGGCCGCGCTCTCCGATGACGCGGAGGCACGCGGCAGACGCCTGGCGGACGCGGCCGACGCCGCGCTCACCGCGGGCCAGCTCGACCGCGCCTGGCAGCTCACCACGCAGGAACTCGACCGCACCCGCTCCGGCGGCGAGACGCGGCTGCGGCTGGCCAACATCCGGGCGGACGTGGAGTTCGAGCGCGGCAAGCTGGCGGACGCCAGCGACACCTTGCTCAAGGCGGCCAGGCCGCCGGCCGGGGTGGCCGACGCCCCGGCCAGGACCTTGTTGCTGCAGGCCGTGCGCAACGCCTGGTACGCCCACGACCTGGCGCTCGCCCGAGAGGCCACCGCGCTGCTCGCCGGCCTGCGTCACGACGACGACCCGCTGCGCCCGCTGATGGCCATGGCCGAGGGCATGACGGCGCTGCTGGCCGGCCGGCCCGGAGTCGCGCTGCCGCTGCTGCGCCGCGTCGTGGCGGGCGGCAGGCTGGCCGAGGAGGGCCTGTACGGCCTGCGCAACAACGCCGCGCAGACCGCGCTCCTGGTCGGTGACCACGAGTCGGCCACGGCCATCGCCAGGCTGCTGGCGAGCGAGTGCACCTCACTCGGCATGATCGGCTGGTTGCCGCACACGCACCTGCTGCTGGCCTGGGCCGACGTGATGGCCGGCCGGCACAGGGAGGCTGCGGCGGAGGCCGAGGCGGGCGAGCGCATCGCCGTACAGACCGGGCAGGCGCATCTGGAGGCGCAGCTGTGCGGGGTGCGGGCGTGGCTGGCGGCGGTGGCCGGTGACGCGCGGGCCTGCGGGGAGCTGGCGGGACGCGCGTCCGCGGTGCCGCACGGGCGCGCGTGGGCGGGGTGGGCGCTCGGGCTGCTCGACCTGGGCCTCGGCCGGTACGACGCGGCGCTCGACCGGCTCGAACCCGTCTCCGCGCATCATCCGGCGGCGGTCGCCGACCTGGTCGAGGCCGCGGTGCGGTCCGGGGCGCCCGAGCGGGCGGCCGGTCCGCTGGCCGCGTTCGCCGACTGGGTGCCGGCCGCCGAGCAGCCATGGGCGCGGGCGGTGCTCGACCGCTGCCTGGCGCTGACGTCCGACGACGAGGCGGCGCACGTCGCCGCGACGGCCACGGACCAGCCGTTCGACCAGGCACGCGCCCGGCTGCTGCACGGCGAGCGACTGCGCAGGGAGCGGCACAAGCAGGAGGCGAGGACGCCGCTGCGGGCCGCGGCCGAGACCTTCGACCGGCTCGGCGCCCGGCCGTGGGCGGAACGGGCCGCCGCCGAGCTGCGTGCCACGGGCGAGACCCTGACCAGGGATTCGGACGCCGACCTGCTCGGCCGGCTCACCCCGCAGGAGCTCCAGGTGGTCCGGCTGGCCGCCACGGGCGCGACCAACAAGGAGATCGCCGCCCAGCTCTTCCTCAGCCCCAGGACCGTGGGTCACCATCTCTACAACGCCTATCCGAAGCTGGGCGTGAGCACACGGACCGAGCTGGCCAGGCTTACCCTGTCGTGATCTCCATGACCAGCGGGCTCACCCCGTGGTGGCGCGCAGTGGGAGCTCCTCGATCAGGCAGGCCACCACCACCGCGGCCGCCGCGAGCGCGGTCAGCGCGGCGAACGCCGGGCCGAGCGAGCCCGTCTCGTACAGCGCCCCGGTGAGCGCGACGCCGGCCACGCCGCCGAGCTGGCGCAGGAACGGCCCCGCCCCGCTGGCCACGCCGACGTCCGCGGCCGGGACGCTGTTCTGCGCCACGAGCGTGACCAGCTGCATGAGCATGCCGCCGCCCAGCCCGATCGTCGCCATCGCCGGCAGGCTCACCCCGGTCAGCGCGACGGCGGCGGCGCCCGCGGCGGTGAGCGAGGTGCCCGCGACCAGGACGAGCTTGTAGCGTCCCGTCGCGCTGATCAGGCGGCCGGCCGCGAACGAGGCCGCCACCGAGGCGCCGAGCAGGGGCAGCAGCAGCATCCCGCTGGCCGCCGCGCCGACGCCCTGGTGCCGCTGCAGGTGCAGCGGGAGGTAGGTGACCGCGCTGAGCATCACGGCTCCCTGGAGGGGCGCGAGCAGCCCGGTCAGGACGAAGTTACGCACGCCGAGCAGCCGCAGCGGCACGATCGCCAGGGACCGCCGCTGTTCGGCAGGCAGGGAATGGTCTGCGTTGTCGGGGTTTGCCGCGGCGGGTGGTGTGCGGCGGGCGCTTGCCGCGGCCGGTGGTGTGCGGCGGGCGGAGTGCAGCAGGACCGCGAAGGCCACGCCGCCCAGCGGCAGGTTGATCAGGTAGGCCAGACGCCAGGACACCAGGTCGGTCAGCCATCCGCCGGCCAGCGGGCCGCCGATCATGGCGAGCGCGGTGACGGCGGCCACGTAACCCTGGTAGCGGGGCCGTTCGCGGGGCGGGACCAGGGTGGCCACCACGGTGACCACGCCGACCATCAGGCCGCCCGCGCCGAGCCCCTGCACCGTCCTGGCCGCCACGAGCTGGGCCATGTCCCGCGCCGCGCCGCAGCAGGCGGAGCCGAGCAGGAACACCGCCAGCGCCACGAGCAGGATCCGGCCGTGCCCGCGCAGGTCGCCGGCCCGTCCCCAGAGCGGGATGGTCAGGGTCGAGGCGGTGGCGTAGGCGATGACCACCAGCCCCACCCGCGCACCGCCGCCGAGCTCCGCGACGAGCGCGGGCGCGACGGTGCCGGTGAGCGTGGTGTCGAGCGTGGCCAGCAGCAGGACGACGAGCAGGCTGGGGAAGACCGTTCGCATCGCCGCCGCCTACTTCATCATCGCGGCGGTCATCTGCTTCTTGATCGGCGGCACCGCGTTGAAGAAGCGGAACAGCGTCTTGGTGAAGACGCGCTGCACCGGGTTGGCGCTGACGCCCATCTTCAGGTTGCGCATGGCGGTCGCCACGGCCTTGAAGGCGTACTCGACCATCTCGCTCTCGTAGGCGTGGACGGCGTCGATCAGCGGCAGCTCGCCCTTGACGTGCTTGACCAGGTTGTCGCGCAGCAGGCAGGCGTCCAGGATGGCGGTGTTGGCGCCCACGCCGGCGGTCGGCGGCATGTTGTGGATGGCGTCTCCGATCAGCGTGATGTTCGTGGTCCGCCAGCCCTTGACCGGCGTCGAGGTCTTGAGCGGGAAGACCGAGACGCTGCCCAGGTCGCTGCGGCCGATCAGCTCGTGCAGGTGCCTGCTCCAGCCCTCGGTCGCGGCGAAGGCCACCTGCTGCAGCTCGGCGGCGTCCATGCGCTCCAGCTCCGCGCGGTCGCCGAGTTTGTCCCAGGTGGTGACGATGTTCCACATCACGTAGTCGGCGGTGTTGTCCATGAGCAGCCCGCCGTCCTGCGCCGGCCCGCCTGAGGCGGCGTCGCCGGTACGTGACTGGTCCGCGGCGTCGCGGGTACGCGGCTCGTGAGCGGTGTGGCGGGTGCGGAACTCGTGGGCGGCCAGGAAGACCGTCTTGCCGCCCGGGCCGAACAGGAACCCCGAGCCGGCGAACAGTTGCCGAGGCAGCAGCCTGCGCGTCTCGTCGTCCAGCGGGACCTTGGCCGAGATCGACAGCGCGCCGGTGTCGATGCGCTCGGCGTGCGGCAGCAGCTGGGCGCGGATCCTGGAGTTGACCCCGTCGGCCGCCACCAGCAGGTCGCCGTCGGCGTGCGTGCCGTCGGCGAAGAGCGCGCGCACCCGGCCGCCGGGCAGTTGCTCGTAGCCGGTGCAGGTCTTGCCGTAGTGGACCAGGTCGTCCAGGCCGGCGAGCAGGACCTCGCGCAGCGAGATGCGGCTGACCGACTTGAAGCTGTCGATGTAGTGCTCGGGCGCGTTCTCCTCGCCGATCGTCAGCAGCTCGGTGAACTTGTGGTCGTAGAAGCCGAGCGTGGTGTTGGGCTTGCCGGACGTGGTCACGAACCTCTCGTAGAGCTCGGCGGGCAGGCATTCGTGCAGCGCCGCGCAGCCCTTGGGCGAGATGTGGATGCGGTACCCCTGCAGCCGGTCGTCCTTGGCGTGGTCGCGCTCGTAGACGGCGGTGCTGACGCCCGCCTTGCGCAGGCCCTGCGCGAGCGTCAGTCCGCCGATGCCGCCGCCGATGATCAGAACGTGGAATGTCATGGGATTTCCTCCTCCGCTGGGTGATCTCCAAGCTAGGGATCGCGGACGGAGGAGGAATCGGTCATCCGACTTAGGTCATCGACTGGCGCCCGCCCCGCCGTTCCCCGGCGACCGGGGAAACGACTGCTCGGGCGGCTCCCGGCACGTCAGACCGTCCCGGGGAAACCGGGGACCACGATCTCGAACAGGCCCTGGGCGGTGTAGGAGCCGATCTTCCTGGCCGAGCCG
Source organism: Nonomuraea antri (assembly GCF_013283785.1). Lineage (GTDB taxonomy): Bacteria > Actinomycetota > Actinomycetes > Streptosporangiales > Streptosporangiaceae > Nonomuraea > Nonomuraea antri. Next base: position 14,298 of record NZ_JABCPZ010000046.1, on the reverse strand, counting down.
GTCCTGACGTCGACGGCGTAGGCGGTCACCGGCGCGAAGGGCGGGTCGAACCGGTCCTCCTCCCTGGACGGCCCCGGATCGTCGTAGGCGGCGGGGTCGCACCTGATCGGCGTGGCCAGCGCGGTGATCTCGGTCTCGCTGTGCCAGCCCCGCAGGACCACGCGGTCGGTCTTCATCGGCACCCCCTTGATGGGGACCCTGCGCAGCACCTCGCCGGCGGCCGCGTCCAGCCGGACGAGGTCGTCGCCCTGCCTGAAACAGTGGGTGCCGGGGATCTCGACGTTCTCCAGCGCGACGACGGTCTTCCCGTCGGGGCCCAGCGGGCCGACCAGGTAGGGCGGGTCGAAGTCGGCGGTTCTGGCGTTGCCGGCCGTGGACGTCGTCCACAGGTGTGTCATGGTGCGCAGCCGGGTCTTCGGCGCGTACTGGGCCAGGGTGATCGTGGCGCCGTCCGCGGACAGCCCGATCGGGTTCCAGCCGTTCGGCAGCGGTCTGACCATGCGTTCGCGCAGGTCGATGAGCATGGCCGGGTCCTTCAGCGGCGGGTTCTTGGTGAAGGCGAGGAAGCGGCCGTCGTCCGACAGCAGCAGGTGGGCGATGGTGCCGAGCCAGGCGTGCGGCACCCTCGACGGTGCCGTGACCTCCGCGCCGGAGGCGAGATCGCGGACCGCGAAGGTGCCGGCCGCGGCGCTGTAGTAGGCGATCTTGCGGCCGTCCGAGCTGATGGCCAGCGGGCTGTCGCGCAGGCCCGTCCATCGGTAGCGGTTGAGCGCGGGCAGCGCCTGGGCCAGCCGGTACGTCCTGCCGCTCCGGGTGACCACCCGCCAGCCGCCGTCCACGCAGCCGGGCGGGACCTTGCCGTCCTCGGGGCGGCAGAACGTCTTGTAGGCGTGGCTCAGCGGCCCGACCCCGCGCGCGGGCAGGTCGGCGACCTCTTCCGGGGTCGCGGGCGGCGCGGGCTCGGCGGACGGCAGCCGCACGGCCGCCGTCACGGCCAGCGCGATGACGACGACCGTGGCCGCCGCTAGCACCGAGACGGCGGTGCGCCGCCGCCGGTCGCGCAGCCTGATCGTCCGCTCGGCCAGGTCCACTTCGGGGGAGTCCGCGGCCAGGTCGTCCAGTACGTCACGCAACCAGGTCATCGGCGAGCCTCCCTCGGGTCTTCCATCTCGGCGAATCTGGGCGCCAGCTCCGGCGCGAGCATGCGTAACCGGGCCAGCGCGTGATGGGTCTGGCTCTTGACCGTGCCGATCGAGCAGTTCATCGCCTTGGCGGTCTCGTGTTCGGTGAGGTCCTCGTAGAAGCGCAGCACGATGACCGCCCGCTGACGCGGCGGCAACCGCGCGAGCGCCTGCCGCACGGCGAGCCTGACCACCGTGGCGTCCTCACTCGAACAGGACGGCTCCCGCTCCGGCCGCGCCGCGACGGGCGACTCGTGCCAGGTCAGCCGGCGTCGCCAGGAGATGTGCTGGTTGACCAGGGCGCGGCGCGCGTACGCCCGCGGGTTGTCGACGTGCGACAGCCTGGGCCAGCGTCCGAGCACCTTGAGCAGCACGCTCTGCAGCAGGTCCTCGGCGAGATGGGCGTCTCCCGTGAGCAGGTACGCGGTGCGCATCAGCGACTGCTGATGCGCGGCGACGAACTCGCGGAAGCTGTCGTTGCGATCCAAGACGACTCCTCTCGCCCATACCGACGCCGCCGACTGTCACAAAGGTTGGCTCCCTCCCCCCGATCGGCTTCAGGTTGACGCCATCCTAACAACATTGATAGGACTCCTAACGATCGATCGATCGAGTGACAGCGCATCCATCTCTCCCCTTCACCAATGACAGGAGCGTCATCGATGTCCCGTGTGAAACTGATCGACCCGCAGGACGCCATCGGCGAGTCCAAGCCGCTGCTCGACGACATCACCGCCACGTTCGGCAGCACGCCGGCCATGTTCAAGACCGTCGCGAACTCCCCGGCCGCGCTGAAGATGATGTGGACCGGCTTCGGCGCCCTGGGCGGCGGACGCCTCGGCGCCCAGCTCGGCGAGCAGATCGCGGTGCTCGTCGCCGACCGCAACGCCTGCGAGTACTGCCTGGCCGCACACACCGCGCTCGGCAGGAAGGCGGGCGTCTCCGCGGCGGACATGAGCCAGGCCCAGGCCGGCCACTCGCACGACCCGCGCGTCGCCGCCGCACTCGGCTTCGCCGCCAAGCTGGTGGACGCTCGCGCCCAGGTCACGGACGCCGACGTCGAGGCGCTGCGCACGGCCGGCTTCGACGACGGGGAGATCGTGGAACTGGTGGCGCATGTGGCGCTCAACCTCTTCACCAACTACGTCAACGTCGCCCTGTCGGTGCCCGTCGACTTCCCGAAGGTGGCCCTGCACAAGGCGGGCTGATCCGGCGGCGACGGCTTGTACGCCGTCCGTCTCGGTGCATGCCAGGACAACGATCAGGAGTCCGTGCTGCGCTTCGAGGCGGGCGGCATGACCGAACACGCACGAAGAGCCCCGACAACGAGGCAGGCTCAACCAGCGACCAGCACACCCAAGCCCACACCAAACACCACCGACCTCACCCGCTCACCAGGCCGCACCCACACCCACGCCCGCGCCCACCCCAACCGTGCCCGCGACGACCGTGCCCGCGACGACCGGGTCCACGGGCGCAAACCCTCAGCCACCAACCCGCGACCACCCAAACCCGCAGCCACCAAACCTGCGGCGACCAAGCTCGCAACGAGCACCGATACCCCGGCCGACCCGAATCAGCGACCAGCCCTTCCGGATCGGCGACCAACCGACCTGGACCGGCCGCCGACCGGCTAGATCGACGACTGGCCAACGTGATCGAACGGCTCAGGCACGGCCTCCACACGCTCGCCCAGCGCAACGCCCGCGCCCGCGGCCGATCCCCACCGCAGCAACAGACCGTGCTCACACTCTCCCAACAACCGGCCGCCCACCAGGAGGCAAGCACCCTCACCACGAAGTTCAACGCCACCACGCCAAGGCATCGCCGCACCGGAACACAAGAAGCCAGCCACCCACACACCCGGCCCAACGCCCGCCACCGTCCGCCTTAGATCGACGACTGGCCAACGTGATCTCGAACGGCTCAGGCACGACCTGCGCACGCTCGCCCAGCGCAGCGCCCGCGATCGCGGCCGTTCCCCACCGCAGCAACAGACCGTGCTCACGCTCTCCCGACAACCGACCGCCCACCAGGAGGCAAGCACCCTCACCACGGAGTCCAACACCACCCCGCCAACGGCGTCCCATGCCGTCGCCACACTGGAACCCAAGAAGCCGACCACCCACTCACCCGGCCCAACGCCCACCACCGTCCGCTCACCCTGACCGACGATGGCGAGGCCGTCACACGAACTCGGACAGCGGGACGTACACCTACAGCCGTCGCTGCCCCACTGGCCAGCCACGAACCACACGACGACACCGAACACCGCCGCACCTACCCAGACCCAGCCACCACACAGCTCCACCATCACTAGGTAGGACTCCTAGCAATAATGTGACATCCTGACCCGAGGCGATTGAGCCACGCGACATCAAGGAGGCCGATGTGCCCGCAGAAGTGGTGATCTAATGACCGACCAACGAGTGGTGGTCGGGTCCGCAGGCGTCGTACGCCCCCTGTCCTGGCGCGGCCGCACGGTGGTGTCCGGCATCAGGAAGACGCCGGTACGCGGACCGGTCGAGGTGACCACGCTCGGCCTGGCAGGCGACGAGCAGGGCGACACGAAACACCACGGCGGACCGGACAAGGCCCTCCTCGCCTACCCGATCGAGCACTACACAGCCTGGGCCGAACAACTCGGCACACTCACCACCCCGATACCCGGCGAAACCCCCACAACCTCGATCTCCGACGAGACCTCCACCGCGCCGGCCTCCGGCGAGAACCCCGCCACACCATTTCCCGGCGGGTACCCCACCGCACCGTTCTTCGGCGGGTACCCCGCCACACCGCACTTCGGCAAGAACCCTCTCGAGCTGGCATCAGTCGAGACCCCCACCACCTCGCCCCCCGAGAATGACCGCACATCGTCGCCGCTTCCCAAAGGCAGCCCCATCGCACCGGTTTCCGAGAAGCACCCCACCGAGCCCACCACCGGCGAAAACCTCACCGAACCCACATCCGCCGGAAACCCCGCCGTCCCCACATCCGCCGGAAACCTCGCCATCCCCGCGTTCGGCGAGAACCTCACCATCTCCGGAATCCTGGAGAGCGACGCCGTGCTCGGCTCGGTCTACGCCGTCGGCACCGCCGTCCTGCAAGTGAGCCAGCCACGCCGTCCCTGCTACAAGCTGGCCGCCCACCACGACATCGCGGACATGGCCGTCCTGACCCAGCGCAGCGGCAGGACCGGGTTCTACTTCCGCGTGCTACGTCCCGGCCAGGTGGCCGCCGGTGACCGCATCGACCTGATCTTCCGTCCCCGTCATGGCATCACCGCGGCCGAGACGCACCGCGTGCTCAACGTCGACCGCACCGACCTGGACGCCGCCCGGCACCTGCTCGCCCACCCCGAGGCGATTCCCGCCTCCTGGGCCGCGCTGCTCCGCAAGCGCCTCGACGGCCTGCTCGACAACCAGACGGAGCGCCTCTACGGCGACCACCGATCCGCCACCAGCTGACGGTCGGCCCGCTTCTCCTGTAGCAACCGGCCCGCTTCTCCTGCGAAGACCAGCCCACCCCTCCGATCACGATCAGTCCAGCACTCGGCAACGACCGGTCGTCCAGCGCTCCGGCGACGGCCGTCCAGCACCCAGGCGACGGCTGGCCTGCGATGCCGACCGACGCCAGCCGATGCGGCGTTCCGGTGTTCCGACGTTTCGGCGTTCTCGCGGTGATGCCTCAGGCGCTTTCCTCCACACTCCGCCGATGCCACTCCGCCAACTCGACCAAGAGCCCGTCGGCCGCACCGCCGAACATCGCACCCAGCGCTTCCGTACTCTCCACCACCACGACCGTGTCGAGCAGGTCGGCACGCAGCTTCGCCGCTCGCGGATCGCCCGCGCCGTCGGGGTCGAAGGCGGTGGCGGCCAGGTACAACCCGCCGACCCCCACCCCGGCCGCGGTCTGCCGCGCCTGAGTGCCGAGGACGGCGGACGCGTTCGCCGGCGCGGCGGGCAGGACCGGATGACCGTCGCGGAGCAACAACGTGAGCGGCCTGGCCGGCGCCTCCTCCGCCAGCTCACCTTCGGGCACGTGCGCGCCACCACCGGGAAGCCGGGCCAGGTCCCGCGGATATCCCCACGGCAAGCCTTTGTCCTGATCCGCCAGGCCGGCACGCGTGAACAGACCGCCGTCGGCGTCCACGACCAGGTCCCCGGGCTGCCACTGTTCGCCGTCGAGCGGTGTATGCGCGTTCCTCATGGGGGCACGCTACGCCCCACCTATGACAAATGCCCCCGTCGCGGCGACCAGCCCGCACCATCGTCGTCGTTGTCCATCGAACGGAGGACACCGGGTCCACCGGTCGTAGGTGCCGTCGCCCCGCTGTTCTCGGCAACCTGGATGCATGGATTCGGCGGTGAAAGTACGCGGGCTGGCCAAGCGATATGCGGACGTCCACGCCGTACGCGGCCTGGACCTGGAGATCGCCAAGGGCGAGACCTTCGCACTCCTCGGCCCCAACGGCGCGGGCAAGTCCACCACGGTGGAGATCCTCGAAGGCCATCGTGACAGAGACGCGGGCGAGGTCAGCGTGCTCGGCTCCGATCCCCGGGCACCGAGCAGGCGCTGGCGGTCCCGGCTGGGCATCGTCCCGCAGACGGCCAACGACGTGGCCGAGGTGACCGTCCGCGAGACCTTGATGCACTTCGCGGGCTACTACCCCGCCCCGGCCGATCCCGACGAGATCATCGAGCGCGTCGGGCTCGGCGACAAGGCGGGCGCGCGCGTGCGCAAGCTCTCCGGCGGGCAACGGCGCAGGCTCGACGTCGCCCTCGGTCTCATCGGCCGTCCTGAGCTGCTCTTTCTCGACGAGCCGACCACGGGGTTCGACCCCGAGGCACGCAGGAGGTTCTGGGAGCTGATCAAGGGTCTCGACGACACCACGGTCCTGCTGACCACCCACTATCTCGACGAGGCCGAAGCCCTGGCCGACCGGGTGGCGGTGATCAACGGCGGCCGCATCGTGGCCGAGGGCGACCCGCGCACGCTCGGCGGCCGGGCCACCAGCAAGGCCACGGTGAGCTGGGCCGATGGCGAGGAGCACACGAGCACGCCGACCAAGACGGTGGCCGGGCTCATGCGCCACTACGACGGCGAGATCCCCGAGCTGCGGGTGACCCGTCCCACCCTCGAAGACGTCTATCTGAGCCTGCTGGAGGAAGAGTCATGACCGTCACCGCGCGGCCGCGGGCCGCGGCCACCGTCAAGCTGCCCTCGACGGCCAGGATCGGGCTGTCGCGGGCGGGCTACGAGCTCAAGGTGTTCTTCAGGGAGAAAGAACACGTCGTCTTCACCTTCGCCTTCCCGATCGTCCTGCTGGTGCTGTTCGGCTCGATCTTCGCGGGCTCCTACGACGACGTCGGCATCACCGTCTCACAGGTCTACGCCGCGGCCCTGATCAGCGCGGGCGTGCTCAGCGTCAGCTTCCAGAACCTCGGGATCAGCGTCGCCGTCGAGCGGGAGGAGGGCGCACTCAAACGGCTGGCGGGCACTCCCATGCCCAAGAGCGCCTACTTCCTCGGCAAGATCCTCAGTGTCCTGGTCATCGCCGCGATCGAGGTGGCGCTGCTGCTGGCGGTGGCCGTGCTCATGTACGACCTGGAGTTACCGTCCGAGGTGTCCTCCTGGCTCACCTTCTCCTGGGTGCTGGTGCTCGGCCTGGCCGCGGGCAGCCTGCTCGGCCTGGCGGCCAGCAGCATCCCCAAGTCCGCGCGCAGCTCGGCGGCCGTGATCACGCTGCCGTTCGTGGTGCTGCAGTTCATCTCCGGGATCTACATCCCGTTCACCGAGCTGCCGCCCTGGCTGATCAACATCGCGTCGGTGTTCCCGCTCAGGTGGGTGGCGCAGGGCTTCCGCTCGGTCTTCCTCGGCGACACCGGCGTCGCACTGGAGCTGGCGAAGTCATATGAATTAGGCAAGGTCGCCCTCGTGCTGGGCGCGTGGATAGCCGGAGGCCTGGTGCTGTGCCTGATGACGTTCCGCTGGAAGCCGCACGGCGACGGCTGACGGCCGTGGCGCCCAACGCCTGGGAGAAGCTGTGGGGCTGGGAGATGCTCCTGATCGCCACGGTGTCGACCCCGGTGCTGTTCGCCCTGCTCGGCGACCATCCCCCGCGCGACAAGGCAATCGTCTCGATCTGCCTGCTGGCGACCCTGCCCACCTACCTGCTACTGGGGCGTCCGGCGATCACGCAGGGCGGCCAGGTCAAGAGCGTGATCTACGTCGCCGTCCTGGTGGCGCTCTTCACCCCGGCCGTGCTGACCATGCCCGCCGTCTCGTTCTCGCTCTTCGGGCTCTGCTCGCAGTGCTTCCTCGCGCTGCCCGCCAAGCAGGCCACGGTGGGCGTGATCGCCTTGTGGACGGCCCCGGCGATCAAAATCGTCGTCACTGGCGACACCATGGACGAGGTCTTCAACCTGATCGTGATCATCACTGTCGTGATCTTCTTCTCCAGCACCTTCGGCATCTGGATCGAGAAGATCACCCAGCAGAGCAGGGAAAGGGCGAGTCTCATCGAGGAGCTGGAGGCCAGCCGGGCCGAGGTCGAGCGGCTGTCGGCCGAGCAGGGGGCGCAGCAGGAGCGCGAGCGGCTGGCCGGAGAGATCCACGACACCCTGGCTCAGGGCTTCAGCAGCATCATCATGCTGGTGCAGGCCGCCCAGAAGCAGGCGCGGACCCACCGCGATCCTACCCATCACCTGACATTGGCCGTCCAGACCGCGAAGGAGAACCTCGCCGAGGCCCGGGCCCTGATCTCGGCGCTCACACCGGCGCCGCTCGACTCGTCCTCGCTGGTCGAGGCGATGCACCGGATCACCAGCCGAACCGGCCATGAGATCGGGGTGGAGGCCGGCTTCGAACTGCACGGCACGGCCAGGCCGCTGCCCACGCGCCTCGACGTGGTGCTGATCAGGGCGTTACAGGAGTCACTGGCCAACGTACGCAAACACGCCGCCGCGAGCCGGGTGCGCGTCGTCCTCACGTACGGCGAACGCTGCCTGAGCCTGGTGGTCACCGACGACGGCGCCGGCTTCGCCGAACCTGCGACCGGCGGCTACGGTCTGGAGATGATGCGCGCCCGGGTGGAGCAGGCCGGCGGCACGATGTCGGTGAACAGCGTGCCCGGCGCGGGCACGACGGTGACGGTGGAGGTGGCCGCGTGATCAAGCTGCTCATCGTGGACGACCACCCGGTGGTGCGTGAGGGCTTGCGCGGCATGCTCGACGGCGACCCGGGCCTGCTGGTGGCCGGCACGGCGGCCTCCGGCGACGAGGCCGTGGTCAGGGCCCGCGAACTGGAACCAGACGTGGTCCTGATGGACCTCAGAATGCCGCACGGCGACGGGGTGAGCGCGATCACCGGCATCCTCGCAGCCCGCCCCGACACTCGGGTGATCGTGCTGACCACCTACGAGAGCGACCAGGACATCGTCCGCGCCGTCGAGGCCGGCGCCGCCGGATACCTCCTCAAGGACACCAGCGCGGAAGACCTGCTGGCGGCGGTGCACGCGGCGGTCCAGGGCGAGACCGTCCTGTCCCCTTCGGTGGCCACCCGGCTGGTCACCCGCATGCGCACCCCGGCCACCGGCTCGCTGACGCCACGCGAGATCGAGGTCCTCCGCCTGGTGGCCAAAGGCCTGACGAACGCTGACGTGGGCAAACGCCTCTTCATCAGCGAAACCACGGTGAAGACACACTTGCTGCGCATCTTCGGCAAACTCGCCGTATCAGACCGCACTGCTGCCGTCACCACCGCCATGGAACGCAACCTGCTCTAGTCCGAAAATCGGAGAGTCAGTGGGCAGGCGGCAGCGGACCCGGCGGGCTATGGCAGGTTGAGATTGTGTTCGGCTCTGTTGGTCAGACTGGTTCGAGAATGACCCGATAGCCGAGCGCTTCGAGTTGGCGGATGTGGTTGCGTTTCTTGCGTTCGGGGCCGATGCGCCTGTCGTAGAAGTCGGCGCCCAGATCGATGAAACGGGCGTCGGGGTCTGATAGCAGGTGCCAGATGATGGTCAAGATGGAGCGGCCGATGGCGACGATCGCGCGCTTGGTGCCGCGGCGGCGGGCGATGCGCCGGTAGCGTTCGCCGAGGAAGGTGTCGCTCTTGCCGGCGACGACGGCGGCTTCGCCCAGCACTCGGGCCAGGTAGCGGTTGCCGTGCCCTGTCGCGCCGCGGCCCTTGCTCTTGCCTGCTGACTGCTTGATGCCCGGGGCGAAACGGGCCCAGGAGGCCAGGTGTGCGGCGGTTGGGAAGCGGCTCATGTCCAGGCCGATCTCGGCGATGATGGCGTGGGCGGCGGTGGCGCCGATGCCGGGGATCTCATCCAGCCGCTGCGCCGCCGCTTGGGCGAAAGGGGCGATCAGCTTCTCGATCCGGGCATCAACCTGGGCGATGTCATGGCTGATCTGATCGACGCGAGCCAGCATCTTGGCCAGCAGGAACGCGTGATGGTCGGTGAAGTGCCCCGTGAAGGCCTCCTCCAGCAGAGCGATCTTCTTGCGGAGGGTGGAGCGCGCCATCTCGGCCAGTACCCGCGGGCTGCGTTCCCCGGCGATCAGCGAGGCCATCATCGCCCGGCCGGAGACGCCGAAGATGTCGGAGGCGACCACCGACAGTTTGATCTGCGCATCCTCCAGCAGCTTCTCGGCGCGTTGCTTCTCCGCGGTCCGGGCGCCGATCAGATCGACCCGGTAGCGGGTCAGATCGCGCAACTGGCGAATCTCGGGCGGCGGCACGAAGCTGGGGCGCAGCATCTGCCGTTCGGCGACCTTACACAGCCACACCGCATCCAGCCGGTCGGTCTTCGGGCGGCCTGGCAGGTGCTTGACGTCGCGGGCGTTGACCAGCCACACCTCGAACTCAGCCGCTTCCAGCAGGTAGAAGATGGGTTTCCAGTAATCGGAGGTGGCCTCCATCACCACCCGGCTCACCCCGAGGGTGTGCAGGTGGTCGGCCATGCCCAGCACCGAGCGGGTCATCGTGGAGTAGGACTGCACCTCCTGCAGTCGCCGCCCGGGCTTGTCCTCATCCGGTACGCGTACGCAGCACATCAGTGTGGCCTTACCGATGTCCAGCGCCGCGACCCGCTCGACGATCTCCTCGTGGTCCCTGCTTTCCTCCAGCATCGCGACCTCCCGCCGCTCTTCACGCACCAGCACCCTGCACAGTGCCCAAGGAGCCGCCAGGGAAGAAGCGAATCTAGTCCGCGTGCTCGAAGCACAGTGAAGGGCCCACAGCGCGGCTTCCGGCGTCCTACTAACCCACGGCCTCCAGCGGACCAAAGAGCAAACGACGTCGGCGGGCAACCACCCCGATTTTCAGCCCGGAACGGGCCTCCCGTCAGGGAGATCGGAGACTAACCCCACTTCACAGCCTGGCACACACTCAGACCGCTCCGCCCAGGACCACACACTCAAGCCTCCCCAGCCTGCATAGGCACGCCCGTTCAAAGCCGAGCCTCACAGGCGCACCCCCGCCCAAGACCGCACACTCAAAACCGACCCGACCTACACAGGCACGACCCACACAGACACGCCCATTCAAAGCCGAGCCTCACGGGCGCGCCTTCGCCCAGGACCGCGCACTCAAAGCCGACCCGTCCAGGACCGACCCACATGGGACCGCCCACGCAAAGGCGCCCGTTCAATACCGAACCGCACAGGCACGCCCCACCAGGACCACGCTCCCAATGCCGACCCGTCCAGGACCGACCCACCTGGGACCGCCCACGCGATGGCGCCTCAGGCAGAGCCGGCCTGTGCAGGCGCAACGCGCACCACCCCGCCCGCTCAAGGCGCCCCTGTCACAGCCGACCCGCGCATGCTTCGACCCGAATAGGCGCGTCGACACAGGTCCGTCCACTCACACTCGACTCACACGAGTGGGCACGCTCAGGCGCGCCCACTCCAACCCGGAGCCCGCATGGCCGGCAAGATCTGAACAAGCCCGAACAACGGGAAGTGGACGGCGGAGAGCGTTGGTGTGTTCGATGGGCACATGAGCGATCTGAACACTGACATCTTGCACTACACGGCCTTCGCGAGCGATCCCGTCGGCGGCAACCCGGCCGGGATCGTCCTGGACGCCTCCGGGCTGGACGACGCGGCCATGCTGGCCATCGCCGCGGACCTGGGCTATTCGGAGACCGCGTTCCTCACCGCGCCGCCGGAGGATCTCGGCGAACCGGGCAGAGCCTTCACTCTGCGCTATTTCAGCCCGCTGGCCGAGGTCCCGTTCTGTGGTCACGCGACGGTCGCGACCGCGGTCGCGCTGGCGGAACGGATCGGCCCAGGCGCTCTCACGTTCGCCACCAGGAATGGGACGATCCCCGTCGAGGTGACCGAAGTGGACGGCGTGCTCCAGGCGACGCTCACCAGCGTCGAGCCGTACGTGACCGAGGCGGCCGACCTCGGCACCGCCCTGGACGCGCTGCGCTGGGACAAGGGCGACCTCGATCCCGGGCTTCCGCCGCGCTTCGCCTACGCCGGGGCCAGGCACCTGATCCTGGCGGCCGCCACCCGCGAGCGCCTGGCCGACCTGAACTACGACTTCGACCGCCTCGCCGCGTACATGACCGGGCATGATCTGACGACCGTGCAACTGGTGTGGCGGGCGTCCGGGCATGTGTTCCACGTCCGTGACCCGTTCCCCGTCGGCGGTGTGGTGGAGGATCCCGCCACCGGTGCCGCTGCGGCGGCGTTGGGCGCCTACCTGAGGGAGCTCGGCGAGGTCTCCCCCGCCGCCGTTCTCACCCTGCATCAGGGCGAGGACATGGGGCGTCCCGGGCTGCTCCGGGTGGAACTCCGCGACGGCGATCCCAGGATCCACGTCTCAGGCGCCGCCGTCCGAATCCCCGGCTAACACGCCGCCCGCGCCGCCGTCGTACGAATCCCCCCGCTGGCTGGCCTGTCTCATGAGGTTGGGCACGCCGCCCACGCCACCGTCGTACGAATCTCCCGCTGGCTGGCCTGTCCCATGAGGTTGGGCACGCCGCCGTCGTCCGGATCCCGCGCTAGCACGCCGCCCACTCCGCCGTCGTCCGGATTCCCGGCTGGCAGGCTGCCGCACGCGTCCCAGGCCTGCGCCATCGTCGTGCGTGTCCCGGCCCGGCGCGCCACCGGCCGAGGCCCCGCTGAGGCCCAGGCCCAGCTCGACGCCGTCCCAGGCCCAAGCCCCAGCTCGGCGCCGTCCGAATCCCCGTCCGAGGCCCGGGGTCTGGCGCGCCGCCGTCGTGCGCGTCCCGTGTCGCGCGCCGCTGGCCCAGGACCCCAGCGTGTAGCCGTACGGGTCCGGGCTCGGGTTCGGCGCCTTCCAGGCCCGGGCTCCGTTACGCCGCCGTTCCGAGCCCAAACGGCACACCTGCGGCCGAGGGCCGGGCTCTGGCGGGCCGCTATCCGCGTTCCTGGGCCAGCGCGCCGCCATCGGTGTACCAGGCCAGCGCATCGCCATCCGTGTCCCGGGTCAGGGCACCGTCATCCGTGTCCCGGGGCAGGGGTTGTCTGCCGCTCCCGGGCAGGGCGTTGGCGGGCTGGCGGCTGGGGCTCCGTCTTGGTTCTGTTCGGGCGGCCCAGGTGACGGGGCGTGGCTAGCTTGTGGTGACGATGGGGGCGCCTTCGCTGGCCTGGACGAGGACGAAACCCTGTCCCTGGAATGCCAGTTGCATGGCCTCGCCGCTGCCTCGGCCGATGAGGGCTCCGGCCTTCATCGTCCGGTTGATCCCGACGTGCAGACCGGTGCTCCAGCAGACGGCCGACTGCCCGTCCGCGTACGTCGGCATGCGGGCGGCGTCGAGCAGCACCGGCGTGCCGTGCGTCGTGACGGCCACCCATCCGGTCCCGGTCACGGTGGTGTTGAAGAGTCCGCCGGCCGCGATTCCGGCGCCCTGGACGCGGTTGATGTCCCAGGCGAGCTGCGGCTGGAAGGCCAGCAGGTTGCGCCCGTTGACGGTCAGTCCCTCGTTCTCCAGGTAGAACAGGTGGATGTCGTCGGCGTTGTCGGCGAGATAGAGCAGCCCCTGGCCGCGTACGCGCATCAGCGAGGCGCCTTCGCCGGTGACGGCCTTCTTGAACAGTTTGCCCAGGCCGCCCGAGCCCTCGTAGTCGAAGTCCATCTGCCCTTGGAAAGCGACCATGGAGCCCTGCTTGGCGAGCACTTCGTGCGGCAACTGCACCCGCAACATCTTGCGGTTCTCCAGCGCGAACCCGCCGGGCAGCGGCTGACCGTCGAGGTTGCCGAATATGGAGCTACGCACGTTTGAGACCCTTCGCGTGGAAATGTTGCCGTGCCCCAGCGTACGGAAGATGGACGGCCACGCGCGCCTGCGGTCGCCGCGACGCGGAAACCACTACCGTCGAATCGTCATGTGGAGCAGGTCACCGGTGTCAGCGCTGGCCCGGCTGGTGGGTGCGGCGGTCACCGGGGTGGCCACGGGCGGGCTCGTCGGCACGCTGGCCGACGCGCCGCTGGGGGTTCTCGCCGGGATCGCCGCGACGGAGACCGTCTTCGTGGTGACGGGCTGGGCCGTGTTGTGGCCGATGGACGCCGCGCGCACGCGGCGCAACGCCCAGCGCGAGGACTTCCGGCCTGTGCTGGAGGAGCCGCTGGTCGTCGGGACCGCGCTGTGCGGGCTGGTCGCGATCGTGGTGCTGCTCCTGCGCGGCAACGCCGACAGCCGCGTCGCCGCGGCCGCGATCGCGCTCGCCGGGGTGTTCATGGCCTGGGCGGCGCTGCACCTGATGTACGCCGGCCGCTACGCCGACCTGTACTACCGGGCCGAGCGCAGCGCTACCGACTCCAACCGCCACCAGGCCGAGCGCGGCGGTATCGACTCCACCCCTCACCGGGCCGAGCGTGGCGGTACTGCCTCCATCCCCCACCGGCCCACCGACAACGGTCCTGACTCCGGGCCCGACTCCGATCCCGACCGCTCGGCCCACCACGGTCCCGACTCCGGTCTCGACCGCGCGGCCCACGACGGTCCCGACTCCGGTCCCGACCGCGCGACGCACGACGGTCCCGACCGCTCGGCCCACCACGGTCCCGACTCCGGTCTCGACCGCGCCGCCGACGAAAGCACCAGCTCCCACCCCAACCGCGCCACCGACCC
>NZ_JABCPZ010000469.1 GCF_013283785.1 Nonomuraea antri | reverse complement strand
CCACGGACGGCACCACGGACAGCACCTCGGACGGCGCCGCCGAGGGCGGCACCGGTCCCGGTCCGGAGGCGTAGCGGGTGGTCGCCGCCGCGCCGATCAGCCCGGGGGCTCGCCGGCGTGCACGGTGATGCGGCCGGGTTCGCCGTCGGCCGCGCGCCCGATCACCGCCGCCGGCAGCCCGCCGGCCCGCAGCTCGGCCAGCAGCTCCGGGACGGCGTCCGCGCGCGCCGCCAGCAGCAGCCCGCCGGAGGTCTGGGCGTCGTGCAGCAACACCGAGACGGCCGCGGGCACCCCCGGATCGACGTCCACGACACCGGCCAGACGGGCCAGGTTGGCCCGGGTCCCGCCGGAGACGAAGCCCGCCTCGATCAGCTCGGCGGCGGCGGGCAGCAGGGGGACCCGGCCGGCGTACACGTCCGCGGCCAGGCCGCTCGCGCGCGACATCCGGTGCAGGTGCCCGAGCAGCCCGAACCCGGTGACGTCCGTGGCCGCGCGGACACCGGCGCGTAACGCGGCCTCGCTCGCCCCCGCGTTGAGCAAGGCCATCGAGGCCACGGCAGAGTCCACCGCACCCACGCCGGCCGCGCTCTGCTGAAAAGCGCCGTGCTTCAGCGCGGTGGCGACGGCGGAGGTGCCGACGGCCTTGGTCAGCACGAGCAGGTCACCCGCCGTGACCCGGTCGATGGCCAGCAGCCGGTCCGGATCGGCCAGCCCGACCACCGCCATGCCGTACTTGGGCACCGGATCGTCGATGGTGTGCCCGCCCGCCACCAGGCACCCGGCCCGCGCGGCCACCTCGGCCCCGCCCCTGAGCACGTCGCCGAGCAGCGCGATCGGCAGCCCGTCGCCCGGCCAGGCGGCCAGGTTGACCGCGATCAGCGGCCGGCCGCCCATCGCGTAGACGTCGGACAACGCGTTGGCGGCGGCGATGCGTCCCCAGTCGTAGGGGTCGTCGACGATGGGCGTGAAGAAGTCCGTGGTCAGGACGAGGGCGCGGGCGTCGTCGAGGCGCAGCACGGCCGCGTCGTCCCCCTCCAGCGCCCCGATGAGCAGATCGCCCGACGCCGGGCGCAGCCCGGGCCCGACGGCGGCGAACAGCTCCTCCAGCTTGGCCAGCGGCAGCTTGCAGGCGCAGCCCGCGCCGGGCGACAGCGACGTCAGCCTGACGGCCTTGTCGGCAGGAGCGGCCATGGGTTCTCCCTCGCTCGTCCGGATCACCATCGTGACCGGCACGGACATTCCGGGCCACCCACAGCATCGGCTCACGGCCGGGTCGCGCGCACGTAATACAGCAGATACGGCAGGTCGCCCTCGCCGTCCACCTGGAAGCCGGCGTCCGGGATGAGCGTGCCGAGCAGGTCGCGCGGCGAGTGCCGCATGGCCGGGCCGGTGAGCAGGCCGACCAGGCGGTTCAGCAGTGGGTTGACCGGCGGGCGGAACTCGCCGATGACCAGCCGCCCGCCCGGGCGCAGCACGCGGAACATCTCGGCGATCGCCCGCGGCCGGTCCCGGACGGGCACGTGGTGCACGGCCAGGCTGGAGACCACGATGTCGCACGACGCGTCGGGGAACGGCAGCTCCTGGGCCTGGCCGACCAGGTAGGAGCAGTTGGCGGGGGCGCGCTTGACGGCGTACTCGACCATGGACGGGGCCGGGTCGACGCCGGTGACCTGCCCGGCGGGGCCGACCACGGGGGCCAGGATCCGGCTGAGGTAGCCGGTGCCGCAGCCGACGTCCACGACCCGGTCCCCGGCCCGCGGCCGGGCCTGGGCGGCCAGCCGGGTGAAGGCGGCGCGGCGGCCGCCGATGAAGCCGAACGAGGCGAAGAGCTCGTACGCGCGCGGGTGGTCGATCGTGCCGCCCTCGTCGGCGTGCTCGTCGTGGTCGTGCAGCAGCTTCCCGAGTCCCATGACCCCCGTCTCCTCCCTGTCGAACACCTTGTTCGTTTTCGCATGGTGCGTTCATCATGGGATCGGGGTCAACGAGCAGATCGGCCGCGATGTGCGGTACCGAACGGAAGGCGGGAAAGTGTCCGGAGACCGGCGGGTGCGGCGTACCCGGCGCGCGGTGCAGGAGGCGCTGGTGTCGCTGATCCTGGAGAAGGGCTACGACGCGGTGACCGCCTCCGACGTCATCGAGCGCGCCGACGTCGGCCGTTCCACCTTCTACGCCCACTTCACCGACAAGCAGGACGTGCTGTTCAGCCAGCTCGACGAGCTCGCCTTCCTGCACACGCCGCCGCCGTCAGGGCCGGTGGGGGAGCTGTTCACGTTCAGCAGGCCGATGATCGAGCACGTGGCTCAGCGACGGGAGCTGATCAAGGCGCTGCTGGGGCGGCGCGGCGGCGGCGTGGTCGTGGAACGCGGCGAGCGGCTGCTGGCCGCCATCGTCGCGGACGAGCTGCGCGCCGCAGGACTGCGGACGCCCGGCCTGCTGGAACCGCTGGTGATCTGCGTGGTCGGCGCCTACCTGGCGCTGCTGCGCGCCTGGGTGGACGGCGACCTCCAGGCCACCCCCGCCGAACTGGACGCGGCCTTCCGCGCCGCCGTCGAACCGGGGGTCCGCGCCGCCCTGCCGTCATGACGCGGCTCACCGAGCCCGAGCGCCCGGCCCGCCGACCGGGCCGGGTGCGAGTGCGGGGCCGGTGACCAGGGATACTCCCTGTCGTGCCCACTCCCGCCC
>NZ_JABCPZ010000468.1 GCF_013283785.1 Nonomuraea antri | reverse complement strand
GGTGGGGATCGGGTTTCAGGCTGTTGAGCGGCTGCCCGACGGGGCGGAGCTGTGGCTCGGCGTGCCCGCCCGCGGGCTGCGCACCTACCTGGCCGTGCGGGGCGGGCTCGACGTGCCGCCCGTGCTCGGCGCCCGCGCCACCGACACGCTCGCCGGGCTCGGCCCGCCACACCCGGTCGCGGGCGCGCTGCTGCCGGTGGGGCCGCCGCCCGCCGCGTTCCCGTGCGTCGACCTGGCGCCGCTGCCCGGACCGTCCGCCGGCGACCTCGTGCTGCGGGTGCTCGCCGGGCCGCGCGACGACTGGTTCGCCAGGGACGCCCTGGACGTCCTGTGCTCGGCCCCGTACCAGGTGGGCGCCGACAGCGACCGCGTCGGCATGCGGCTGCACGGGCCCAGGCTGGAGCGGGTGCGGCAGGGCGAGCTGCCCAGCGAGGGCGTCGTGCCCGGCGCGCTGCAGGTGCCGCACTCCGGTCAGCCCACGCTTTTCCTCGCCGACCATCCGCTCACCGGCGGCTACCCGGTGATCGCCGTCGTGCACAGCCGCGACGTCGACCTGGCCGCCCAGGCCCGCCCGGGCCAGCGCCTCCGCTTCCGTCCGATCCGGGACGACCGGCTCCCGGCCGGCTGCGGCCCCCTGGCACGCGAGTGATCCGAGACGACGAGCGTCCGGCTCGTCCCAGCCACGAGAGGAACGTAAGGCCATGACGCCCATGACGCCCATGACGCCCATGACGCCCACGACGCCCACGACGCCCATAACGCCCATGACGGCCGCGACGGCCGCGACGGCCATGCCCGCTGACCCGTCCCTGCTCACCCCGCACCAGGCCCGCGCGATCCTGCGTACCGGGCCGGTGACGCCCACCTGCGGCTGGTCCGCCGGGTGGACGCAGGCCAACCTGATCGCGCTGCCCCGAGACCGCGCCTACGACTTCCTGCTGTTCGCGCAGCGCAACGCCCAGGCGTGCCCGGTGCTCGACGTGACGGAGCCCGGGGAGACGGCCGCGTCGATCTTCGACGGCGACCTGCGCACCGACCTGAGCGCCTACCGCGTCTACGAGCACGGCGAGCAGGTGGCCGAGGTCACCGACGTCACCTCGTACTGGCGTGACGACCTGGTCTGCTTCCTCATCGGCTGCAGCTTCACCTTCGAGTCCGCGCTGGCGGAGGCCGGGGTCCCGGTGCGGCACGTGGAGAGCGGGACGAACGTCCCCATGTACTGCACCGACCGGCAGTGCCGTCCGGCCGGCGGGCTGTCCGGGCCGAAGGTCGTGTCGATGCGTCCGATGCCCGCCGAACTGGTGCCGGTGGCGGTCCGGGTGACCTCGCGTTACCCGGCCGTGCACGGGGCGCCGGTACACGTGGGCGACCCGTCCGCGCTGGGGATCGACGACCTCGGCAAGCCCGACTTCGGCGATCCGGTGGAGGTGCGGGCGGGCGAGTTGCCGGTCTTCTGGGAGTGCGGGGTGACGTCGCAGGCGGCGGTCATGCGGTCGCGGCCGCCGTTCGCGATCAGCCACGCGCCCGGGTCGATGGCCATCACTGACGCCCGCGACAGCGCCTACCTCGTGCCCTGAGCCGTGGCGGGCCTGCTTGGGCCATGATGGGCTGCTTGGGCCATGATGGGCTGATGGCCGAGATCCCGCTGGCAGGTGGCTTCGTGAACCAGGTGGTTCGCGTCGGTGACACCGTGCGCAGGGCGGGTGGGGCGCGGGCGGCGTTCGTCCGTGAGCTGCTGGCCGGGTTCGAGCGGGCCGGCTGGGCTGGGGCGCCCCGCCACCTGGGCACCGACGAGCGGGGGCGCGAGGTCCTGAGCTTCGTGGCCGGTGAGGTGCCGTGGGAGCCGGCGCGGGCGGCCGCGCTGCGCTCCGACGCCAACCTGGTGCGGGTGGCCGAGCTGGTACGTGAGTTCCACGACCTGACGGTGGGCATGGCGCGGGCCTTCGGCGCGGAGGTCGTCTGCCACAACGACCTGTCGCCACGCAACACCGTCTACCGGGATCCCGGTGACCCGCACCTCGCCGACCGAAACCTCGGCGACCAGGATCCCGCCGACCGGGACCCCTTCGGCCGAAACTTCGGCGGCCGGGATCCCGCCGACTGGAATCCTGCCGACTGGCACCTCGCCAGCCCGGACCTCGCCGACCAGTACCTTGGCGGCCGGGATCCTGCCAGCCTGGACCTCGGCGGACGGGGGCTAGGCTTGGGGGCGCGGCCGGTGGCCTTCATCGACTGGGACCTGGCTGCGCCGGGTCGCCGCGTCCACGACCTCGCTCACGTGTGCTGGCAGTTCCTGGACCTGGGGCCGGGGGTGCGCGACGTCCGGCAGGCGGCTCGCAGGCTCCGGCTGATCTGCGACGCCTACGGGACGGACGCGCGGCTGGAGCTGGTGGAGGCCATCCTGTGGTGGCAGGACCGGTGTTGGCGTGGCATCGAGTCGGGTGCGGCGGCGGGGGAGCCGGCGATGGTCCGGCTCCGCGACGTCGGCGCCCCGGCGGCGGTGCTGGCGGCCCACCGCTGGGTCACCGAGCACCGCGCCCAACTGGAAGCGCCGCTCCGCCACCCCTGACCACCTCGCTACCGCCCGGCCCCTTCTCCGGGCCGGCCTCTTCTTCGGGCTGATCCTTCTACGGGGCGGCCTCCTCCCGCCCGGCCCCCTTCGGGCTGGTCCCGGTCTGGACCGACGTGTTCGCCCCGCCTGGCCGCTCCTTCGGGCCGGCCCCGGCTTGGAGTGGCGTGCTCGCCTCGGCCGACGT
>NZ_JABCPZ010000467.1 GCF_013283785.1 Nonomuraea antri | reverse complement strand
GCCCCGCCCGGGGGCGGGGGCGCGGCGGCATCGGTGGCCGCCGGGGTCGGCAGCGCGGGGGTCAGGAGCGGCCGCCGGTGAACGGGGACTCGCCCGGCTTGAGCGGACGGAAGCGCAGGGCCGACCAGACGTCGTCGATCGCCACCTGCCCGTTGGGACGCAGGCCGTACTCGCCCACGATGGGCCAGAGCGTGTCGCGGTTGATGTCGGCCTTGTTCCCCTTCGGGTAGGCCACCCACAGGACGCCGGGCTCGGCGAGCCGGTCGCGGTGGGCGTCCAGGACGGCCCTGGCGGAGGCGGCGTCGGCGGCGAAGACCACACCGACGCTCGCCCCGGCGGGGGTCTCGACGTGGTGCGCGCCGTCGGGCAGCGCGCCGACGAGCGCGCGGTGCTCGGGCGCGGAGACCCACACGGCGGTGCCCGGCTTGATGAGCAGCTTGTCGGCGACGCTCTTCGCGGCGGTCTTGGCGGCGGTCTTGGCGGCGGTCTTCGCGGCCGGCTTGGCGGCGGTGGTCGTGGATGCCACGTCAGGCCCTTTCATAGGTCAGGTCCAGCACGCCGGTGCTGAAGATCTCCGAACGAGTCAGCTTAAGGGGGATTTGTCCGAGATCGCCGTCGAAGAGGCGCTGGCCGCTGCCCACGACGATCGGGTGGACGAGCAGGTTGAGCTCGTCCAGCAGGCCGTCGCGCAGCAGCGACTGGACCAGCGTGGCGCTGCCGGTGATCGAGATGTTCTTGCCCGGCTGCTGCTTGATCCTGCCCAGCTCGGCGGCCACGTCGCCCTGGATCAGGGTGGTGTTCTGCCAGTCGGCCGAGGTGAGCGTGGTGGAGACGACGTACTTGGGGGTGTTGTTCATGACCTCGGCCATGGGCTCGGCGGCCGGGTCCTGCTTCGGCCAGTACTCGGCGAAGCCCTCGTAGGTGCGCCGGCCCAGCAGCATCGCGTCGGCGGCCTCGAACTGGCGGCCGACCGACTGGCCCATCTCGTCGTTGAAGTACGGGAAGTGCCAGGTCTCCGGCGCTTCGATGACGCCGTCGAGCGAGATGAACAGACCTGCGGCGATCTTCCTCATGGGGGTCTCCTTCGGTTCTTCGAGGTGACTTCATCCTCTTACCGAAAAATGAAATTGTCAAGACGGCTGGAATCGTCGGTCGCGCGTGCCGTCACGGCGTCACCACCAGGCGGCCCTCCCAGGCCCAGGCCGCGATCTCGACCCGGTTCCGCAACCCCAGCTTCGCCTGGACGCCCGACACGTACCCCTTGACCGTGCTCACCGACAGGAACAGCGCGTCGGCGATCTCCTGGTTGCTGCGTCCCCGCGCGATCGCCCGCACCACCTCGGTCTCGCGCGCCGACAGCGGCCGCGCGTCCGCGCGCGGCACGACGGTCCGGCCGCCCCGGGCGGCGACGTGACGCAGCAGCCGCAGCGTGATCGCCGGCGAGATCAGCGCGTCCCCCGCGTACGCCGCCCGCACCGCCTCCACCAGCAGGCCCGGGCCCGCGTCCTTGAGCACGAACCCGGCCGCGCCCCTGCTCAGCGCGCCGTGGACGTACTCGTCCAGGTCGAACGTGGTGACCATGACCACCCGGGTCGGCGCCCCGGCCAGCGCGCCGGCCACCTCGATCCCGTCCAGCCGGGGCATCTGGACGTCCACCAGACACACGTCCGGGCCCGTCCCCCGTGCCCGCTCGATCGCCTCGACCCCGTCACCCGCCTCGGCGACCACCCGGATGTCCGGCTGATCCTCCAGAATGATCCGCAGGCTGGCCCGGATCATCGGCTGGTCGTCGGCCAGCAGCACCCGGATGGTCAACGCCGCCTCCCCGCGTCGCCCGGCACCCGTCCGCAGGGGATGGTGGCCCGGACCGACCAGCCCGAGCCCGGACGCGGCCCGGCGACCAGCGTGCCGTCGAGGGCTTCCAGGCGCTCGCGCATGCCGGTGAGGCCGTAGCGGGCCCGGCGGTGGCGGCGCGCGGGCGACGGCGGCGCGTCGTCCTCGACCACGACCGTGACGGCGCGCTCGTCCTGGGTGACGTCGACGGTGACCGTACCGGCCTGGCGGGCGTGACGTGCGACGTTGGTCAGCGACTCGCGCACCACCCGGTACACCGTGCTGCGCACCTCGGGCGGCCAGGCGCCGGGTTCGGCGGCCAGGCGCAACGTCGCGGGGCGGCCGTGGGCGCCGAAGCGCTCGACCAGGTCGGCGAGCCGTTCATGGCATTCGTCGCCGCGGTCACGGTCACGGCCGTGGCCGTGGCGGTGGTCATGGTCGTGTTCGCGGTCGTATTCACGGTCGTATTCACGGTCGTATTCACGGTCGTATTCACGGTCGTATTCACGGTCGTATTCACGGTCGTATTCACGGTCGTATTCACGGTCGCGGACGCGGACGTGGTTGCGGTCACGGTCGTGGTCGCGGAGGAGGCCGACCGCGCGGCGGGTCGCGGCCAGGGCCTCGGCGCCCGCGGTCTCGATGCCGTCCAGGGAATCCGCGGTCCTGTCCGGGTGCCTGGCGGTGACGAGCCTGGCCGCCTGGGTCTGGAGCACGATGCTGGTGATGTGGTGGGCGACCACGTCGTGCAACTCCCTGGCCAGCTCCAGACGTTCCGCGCGCCGTACCCGCTCGGCGGCGGCCACGCGACGCGCGGCCAGCAGCCGCGTGCCGAGCCCGCCCACCACGGACGCGAACACGATCAGCCCGCTCAGCACCGGCACGGCCGAACCCGGGCCGGCCAGCAGCCCGCCCACCAGGACCGACG
>NZ_JABCPZ010000466.1 GCF_013283785.1 Nonomuraea antri | reverse complement strand
GGCCGGTCGTGCGGGCCCCCGATGCCGCGTCGCCAGCCGTGTGTGCCCCCGATGCCGCCGAGTCAGTCCTGCGGGCTCCTGATGCCGACGCGCGCCCCGTCGGCGGTGAACAGGATGTGGCCGAGCAGGTCGGCGCCGGCCCGGTCGAGGACGCGCGCCGCCGAGGCGGGCGCCGGATCGCCGCCCTTCACCCGGTCGAGCAGCGTCTCCCAGCGCCGCTGATGCCTGGCGAACGTCCTGGCCGCCACCACCCGCCCGCGCTCGCGCTGCCCGGCCAGCGCCTGGTCAGGCGGAGTGTCGAGCAGCAGCAGATGGAACACCGCGCCGTGCCGCCTGGCCAGCCAGGCGAAGCCCCTGAGCACGTACGGCGCGCAGCCCCGGTTGTGCGCGATCACCGACTGCCCCCTGGCCAGCGCCCCGCGAATGCGCCCGACGTGCGTGACGAAGACGAGCGCCCTGCGCACCGGGTAAGGGGCCCAGACCAGCCGCCCTTCCCAGTGCCTGCGTGACTGGAAGGAATCGATCACCACGGCCTCGCCGGCGGGCACCGGCAGGCTCTCCGCGCCGTGCAGCCCGTACAGGCGGCTCAGCAGTGTGGTCTTCCCCGCGCCCGGCAGGCCGGTCAAGATGACCAGCGATCCCGGCGGATATCGCAATACGGCCCCCGTATCACCCCGCACGATCCCACCCTTTCTCGTCAATGCCGCGCCGGCACAACTCCATCCCGCCTCACCCCACTCTGCCGGACGGCACCGTCAGGAACGCGCCGCCCGGTCGTTCATCGGCTCACTCGCCGGGTCGTCCATCGGGCCGTCCATCGGGTCGCCCAGCTTGGCGCTGAGCGCGGCCACCTGCCTGCGCAGCTCGGTCAGCTCGGCCGGGGTCTCACTGAGGCCGGTCAGGAGCTTGCGCAGCTCGGCGAGCTCGCCGACGACGAGGGACAGCTCGGCCTCGGTCTTGCGCTCCAGCGCCGCGTTGCGCTCGAATCGTTCCACGAACCAGGAGGCGATCGCCGCGGTGACCACACCGAGCAGGGCGATGCCCGCGATCATCAGCCCGGTGGCGACCAGGCGTCCCTCGGCGGTCGTCGGGAACCTGTCGCCGTAGCCGACGGTGGTCATCGTGGTCAGCGACCACCACAGGGCGTCGCCGATGTTCTGGATGTTGGCGTCGGGGCTGGGCCGCTCGACCTCCAGGACGGCGACGCTGCCCACCAGGGAGAGGAACAGCGCCGTCCCGCCGACGTAGACGACCGTGCGGGCGCGTATCGGCAGCCGTACGCGCTCGGAGACCACCTGCAGCAGCAGGACCGCGCGCAGCAGCCACAGCGCGCGCAGCAGCGGGAGCACGACGACCAGCAGCGTGGGGATGTTCCTGACGATGAAGGGCAGCTTGCGCGGCGCCAGCGCCAGGCGGATCAGGTAGTCGGCGGTGAACAGGGCCCAGGCGATGACCTGGAGCGCCCAGAAGACGGTGGGCAGCGGGGCGGGCAGGTCGGGGAAGACCACGGGCACTGCCCAGCCCAGCAGGAAAACGATGCCGATGCAGAGGAGACCGCCGCCGGTGCGGCGTTCCCAGGCGGTGAGCCGGTCCATAGAGGCCAGTCTGGGGGGTGAACCGCCATGGGCGAAACCGATAGAAATAGGTTGTTATCTGGTAAAACTGATCTCCACCCGCCGGTTCTTGGCCCGTCCCTTGGCGTTGTCGCCGCCGTCGGGCAGCGTGTTCGGCGCGACGGGATCGGCCTCGCCGTGGCCCGCGGCCGTCAGCGAGAGCCCGGGCGCGAGCGCGCCGAGCGCCTTGCGCACGGCCTCGGCCCGCCGCCGTGACAGCTCCAGGTTGTAGGAGTCGGAGCCCTTCGCGTCGGTGTAGCCGTCGACCCGCACCGGCTTGCCCGCGGCCTCCGCCTTCAGCACCGCGGCCGCCTGCGCGAGCCGGCTCCTGGCCTTGCCGGTCAGCGTGGCCTTGTCGAAGGCGAACAGCACGTCGGCGGCCACCGTGATCGTGCGCGTGGTGCCGCTGGTCTCGTCGGTCACCGACTCGTCGAGGTTGGCGATCCGCTCGCCGATGTCGCGCACCTCGCCCGTGGCGTCGCGGACCTCGCCGCCGAGGTCCAGGACGGGCGCGGTGACCGGCGCCCCGCCCGCCACCGGCGCCCCGCCCGCCACCGGCACCTCGACCGGTGCCCTGACCGGCGGCTCGACCGGCGGCTCGACCGGCGGCTCCGGCGTGGCCGAGAGCAGCAGCGCGGCCAGGATGGCCGGGACGCTAGCCGATCGGTACATCGGCCAGCGTGCCCACGTTCGGGATGTGCACGTCCACGGCGGCGACGTCGGCCGGCGGGGCGGCGAACGTGGCCGAGAACACCGCCTGGTCGTCCTGCTTCAGGAACAGCCCCTGGATGCGGCTGCACACGCACGCGCCCTCGCTGTCCAGGGCCACCAGGTGCTTCTTGGCGTTCTTGACGTCCACCAGGAAGACGCCGTCCACGGTGGGGTGCTGCGAGGGCACGGCGGAGAAGGAGTTGTTGACCTGCCAGCCCAGGCCGCCGCCGTCCTTGGTGACGGTGGCGGTGAAGGTCAGGTTCACGAACCGGTCCCTGCGGACGAGCTGGACGATCTCCACCTTGAACCGGTGCCCGTCGAGCGTGCCCTCCCGTCCGGCGAGGACCTTGTCGGGCGGCGTGGTGCTCCGCGCGACCGGCTGGGATCGGGCCGGTGCCTCCTGCGCGGCGGCGGTGGAGGCCAGCGCGGGGGTGGAGGC
>NZ_JABCPZ010000465.1 GCF_013283785.1 Nonomuraea antri | reverse complement strand
GGGTTGGGGTGGTGGAGGGTGTTGAGGTTCCAGCCGCGGTTGGTGGGGAAGGTGGTGGTGGCGTCGATGCCTTGTGAGACGAGTTGCCACAGATCCTCGGGTGTTTCGACGCCGCCGGGGAGTCGGCAGGCCATGCCGACCACCGCGATCGGCTCGTCCACCGTCCGCACCTGAAGAGACGCGGTCACGGCGGGGGCGGGCCGGGCCGACACGCGTTCCAGCAGGAAGTCCGAGACGGCGGTGGGGGTCGGATGATCGAAGACGAGCGTGGCGGGAAGCGTCAGCCCGGTGGCCGCCGTCAGGCGGTTGCGCAGCTCCACCGAGGCCAGCGAGTCGAACCCGGACGACTTGAACGTGCGCCGCGGGTCGACGTCCGCCGCCGAGCCGTGCCCGAGCACGACCGCGGTCTCCGCGGTGACCAGTTCGATCACGGCGGCGGCGCGCGCCTCCTCGCTCAGCGCGGCCATGTCGTCCTGCCAGGAGACCTCACCCGGTCCCGTGACGGGCGCGCGTCTCGGGCGCACCAGGTCGCGCAGCACGGCCGGTATCGGCCCTGAACGTGCCGCGGCCAGGTCGAGCCGCGCGGCGACCGGGGCCGCGTGTCCGGTCGAGAGCGCGGCGTCGAACAGCTCGAGCCCTTCGCCGACGGTGATGGGCGCGATGCCGGTTCTGGCCATGCGCGCCAGGTCGGCCTCGTTCAGATGCGCGGTCATGCCGCTCGGCTGCTCCCACAGGCCCCACACCAGCGCCGTCGCGGGCAGCCCCAGCGCCCGGCGGTGGGCGGCCAGGCCGTCGAGGAAACCGTTCGCGGCCGTGTAGCCGGCCTGACCGGCGTTGCCCAGCGTCGCCGTGATCGACGAGAACAACACGAACGCGGCCAGGTCCAGGTCCATGGTCAGCTCGTGCAGGTGCCAGGCCGCGTCGGCCTTGGGACGCAGCACCGCCTCGAACCGCTGCGGGGTCAGCGACGTCAGCGCGCCGTCGTCGAGCGCCCCGGCGGCGTGGACGACGGCGGTGAGCGGACGTTCGACGCCGGCCAGCACGCGGGCGACCTCCTCGCGGTCGGCCACGTCGGCGGCCACCACGTGCACCGTCGCGCCCAGCCCGGTCAGCTCGGCGACGAGGTCCGCCATCCCCGGCGCGTCCGGGCCGCGGCGGCTGACCAGCAGCAGGTGCCGGACGCCGTGACGGGTGACGAGGTGCCGGGCGAGCAGGCCGCCCAGCGCCCCGGAGGCGCCGGTGAGCAGGACGGTGCCGTCCGGGTCGAGGGCGGGAACCGGGTTCCGGCCGTCGGGCACCCGGACGAGTCTGGGCACGCGGACCACGCCGCCGCGGATCGCGAGCTGCGGCTCACCGGTGGCCACGGCCGCGGCGAGCAGATCACCGGAATCATCTGCGTTGGTCTCGGCGTCGGTGTCGACGAGGACGAACATGTCCGGGTACTCCACCTGCGCGGTCCTGAGCAGGCCCCAGACGGCCGCGCCGGCCAGGTTCGTGACGTCCTCGTCGGCGCCGGTGGCGACCGCGCCCGAGGTCACGACGACCAGTGGCCCGCTCTCCCGGTCGAGATGGCGCCTGGCCTCGTCCAGGATCCGCGTGGTGGCCGCCCGCACCTGGGCGGGCACGTCACCGGGCGGCAGGTCGAGACGAAGGCGGGCGGGGGCGCCGTTCGGCTCGGCGGCCGCGTCGATCGCCGGCCACTCCAGCGCGTGCACGGGCAGCCGTCCGGTGGGAGCCGGGCGCAGGGCGAGCGAGGAGACGGCGGCGACGGGCCGCCCGCTCTCGTCCCAGGCCGCGATGGTCAGCGTGTCCTGGCCGGCGGCGGTCACCCGGACGCGCAGGGCCGAGGCCGCCGGGCCGTGCAGGCGTACGCCCGACCACGCGAACGGCAGGCGGACCGCGTCGGCGGGCAGCAGCCCCGGATGCAGCGCGGCGTCCAGGAGCGCGGGGTGGATCAGGAAG
The DNA here is from genome assembly GCF_013283785.1 of Nonomuraea antri. GTDB lineage: Bacteria > Actinomycetota > Actinomycetes > Streptosporangiales > Streptosporangiaceae > Nonomuraea > Nonomuraea antri. The sequence continues at coordinate 813 of NZ_JABCPZ010000465.1, read as the reverse complement.
GGCAGATCCGGGGAGGGGAGCCGCAACTCGGCGTAGACGGCGTCGTCCGTTCGCCACATGGCCCGCACGCCGCGGAAGGCGGCGCCGTAGTGATAGCCCAGGTCCGCCAGGCGGTCGTAGAGCTCGCCGACCTCCAGCGGCGCGGCCGCGGGCGGCGGCCAGGCGGGTCCCGGCTCAGGCGCCGCGGCCATCGCGTCGGCGGGGGCCAGCACGCCGGTGGCGTGCCTGACCCAGTCCTCATCGTCGCCCGGGCGCGAATGCACGGTCACCCCGCGCGCGCCGGCCGCATCGGGCTCGCCGACGACGACCTGCAGCGTCGACGTCTCATCCGTCAGCGGCAGCGGCGACTCCAGGGTCAGTTCGGTCAGCTCACCGCATCCGGCCCGCGCGCCCGCGTACAGGCACAGCTCGACGAACGCGGTGCCGGGCAGCAGCGCGGCACCCGCCACCACGTGGTCGCCCAGCCAGGGGTGACTGCGCAGCGACACCTGCCCGGTGAAGACGTGCCGGTCGCCGTCGGCGAGCGGCATCATGGCGCCGAGCAGCGGATGCGTCAGCGGGGCCAGGCCGGTCCGCGGGGCTTCAACGGGGTTCAGCCAGTGGCGGGAGCGCTGGAACGGGTACGTGGGCAGGTCCGTGACAGGCCCGCCGGCCCGGACCGGCGTCCAGTCCACTGCGACGCCCCGGACGTAGGCGTCCATCACCAGGGCGAGGAACCCTTCCAGGCCGCCGTCACACCGCAGCGCGATCACCTCGCGCCGCGCCTCGCCGCCGGGCGACGGCTCGCCCTGGGCGATGGCAGGGGGCTGGGCC
>NZ_JABCPZ010000464.1 GCF_013283785.1 Nonomuraea antri | reverse complement strand
GAGCGGCGGAGGCGCGGGGGGTGGCGAAGGCGCGGGCCAGGTCGGTGGAGCGGCGGCGGCGGTAGCTGTCTTCGGTTAGTTCGTCCAGCTTGTCAGGCTTGAGGTTGGCGAACAGGCTGTCGGTCATGAGGGTCCTCCGAGGGTGCGATCGGCAGCCGAGGTAGTGGGCCGGGCGGGTCCGCCCAGCCGCAGCACCTGGCTGAGGCGCTTGCGCGCGCGGTGGAGCCGGACGTTGTACGTACGCACCGAACACCCCATGACGGCGGCCGCCTGTTCTGGCGGCAGGCCGTACCAGGTGGCGAAGACCATGGCCTCCACGTCCTGCTCGGGTAGGGCCGACAGCGCGGCCAGGGCGGTCTCCCTGTCGACGACGTGCTCGGCGACGTCCCAGCCCACATGGTCGGACGACGTGGTCAGCGTCGCGATCCGATCGACCAGGGCCTGGCGGCGATGGCGCGAGTCACGTTGCTTGGCCAGCAGGTTGTGCGCCACGCCGAGCAGCCAGGGCAGCGGTGGTTCGGGCAGGTCGTCGAGCCGCCGCCAGGCCACCAGGAAGGTTTCGCTGCTGACGTCCTCGGCCACGTCGCGCCCGGCCCTCAGCAGGGCGTAGCCCAGCACGCTGCGGTAGTGCCGGTCGTAGAGGTCGGTGAACCGCTGTTCGGGGTCGTCCACACCCAGTAGTCCCTCCCGACACCCGCTCGATTACCGCGGCCGCTCGGATTTCTACGGCGAATCTTCCGCAGCGAATCTCTCCGCAGTGAGTCTCTCCGTGGCGAATCCTGCGTGGCGAATCCTCCGCGGTGAGTCTTCCGTGGCGGATCTTCCACAGTGAATCTCTGCGGTGAATCTCTGCGGTGAATCTCTGCGGTGAATCTCTCTGCGGCCGATCTTTACGGCCGATCTTTTCGGAGGGTCGCCAGGCTGCCGCATCCAGCCGGCGTCCGGCCAGATACGGGCAGATCGCCCGCCGGTCAAATGCGGGCGGATCGCCTGCCGGTCAGATCACTTCGGTGGCGGGCGGCGCGGGCAGATCGCCGCCTTTCGGCGGCTGCGGCACCTCGGGGGGCGGCGGCAACGCCCGGGCGTCCACGAACCCGGTCTCCTCCAGCATCTCCAGATGCCCATGGACGAAGGTCTCCGCCTGCTTGGCGAAGGAACGTATCAACGTGTTGCGCGTGCTGGCCCGGACCGCGGCGATCACGGGATAGACCTTGCCGTGCGCCAGGCGCATTCTCCGGACGGCGATGCGGTCATAGGCCACGCCGCTCTTGCCGGAGATCTCCCTCATCCACTTCTGCTGGTCGTCGGTGGGCTGGTCGGGTAGCGGCACCCGCAGCTTCTGTGCGACCGAGCGGACGATCTGGTCGAGCGCGATGTGCTGGCGGGCGATCTCCGCCATGTGCGCGCGGGTCGTGGCCTTGGCGGCGCGTCCGGCTCCCTGCTGGCCGACGGGGATCTCCCAGAGTCCGGCCTGGCGGACCTTGATCAACAGGTCACGATCCGCCGCGTTCAGCGGGCCCCAGCGTGTCTGGCGCACCTCGTCTCCGTCTTCGGCCCCGTCCTCGTCCTCGGTCTCGTTTTCGGCCTCGGCGGTGGGGTCGGCCGCGGCGGCGTCGTTCGGCTCGGGATTCTGAGCCGAGTCCTGAAGGGGATCGTGCTCCTCGCTCGGGGTGTCGGCCGCGTTGGCCGCGAGGTCGGCCTGGCCGTATCTGCGGGCGCCGTACCCGTCGGCGCAGGAGCTGGTGAGGGAGAGCGCGGTCAGGCTCCCGACCATGGTCAAGGCCGTGCGGCGGCTGCACTCTGTGTCCACCCGCATCTCCGTCCTTTCCGCCCATCGTGTGGTCGTGCGGATTTCAAGGAGATACGGGCGAGCGGGGCCGGCGGTTCATTCGGACGGCCCCGAGTCTCAGCCGGGAGAGTCTCAGGCGGAGAGTCTCAGGCGGGCGGCCCCGGGTCTCAGCTCTGGTCGAGGCGGACGGCCTGGGCGATGTAGTCGCGCAGGGCCGCGTCGTTCATTCCGTCGCGGGTCTTGATCTTGACGTGGCGGGTCTTCTTACCGCTGCCCTGGAGCAGGCCGTGGTCGTCGGTGAACTCCGCGCCGCGCTCGAAGGCGAACGTCAGATGCGTCTTGCTCTGGCTGATGACGGCGAGGATCTTCTTGCCGCGCCAGGCGGGGGAGCCGTAGGTAAGGCACTCGGACGCCTCGGGGGCGCATTCGACCATCAGCGCGCGCAGGGTTTCGACGATCTCGAGGTACTGAGGCTGGAGCTTGGTGGCGACGTAGGTGTCGATCTCGTTGGCGGCGGTCGTGGCCATGATCGTGGTTCCTCTCGTTGGGTGGGGAATGCCCTCTCTTGTGGAACTAGACGGTACAGTACCAGCAATAGAACTAGACTGTCTAGTACTCAACGATGCGCGACTTCTGCGGATTTCGGGGTCTGGGTGGTGAGTGGTGGGACCTGGGGAGGCGGTCTCTGCGTCCCCAGGCCCAGAACCGGCCTCCCGAACGCTAGACCGGCATATCGAACTGGCCGTGTCGAACCGGCCTCTGTGCGATACCGGCCTTTCCGATGCAGTCCTCTCGATGCAGGGCCGGTCTCCTGGCGCTGGCTCGGCATTCCCACCGCAGAAGCGTTGGCTTCCTGACGCTGAACCAGGTTTTGAGCTTCCCCCCGTTCTCCGGACACTTGACCTGAGGTCACCCTTGATCATCAGGAAGGATGTCCTCCATGCCCTCGCCACACCCTCCCGAGTTCCGGCGTCGCGCGGTCGAACTCGCGCGCCAAGG
>NZ_JABCPZ010000463.1 GCF_013283785.1 Nonomuraea antri | reverse complement strand
CCAGCAGGGAGCGATCACCGTCTGGTGGCGGAATTACCGATCAACAGATCCTTCACCGCACTCAGGCTGCGGGAGCACGTGGGCTGATTCGTACTTCCAGATCGGCGTCCAGAGCCTTGGCCAAGCGTTCGAGTACCGGCAACGTCGGAACGGTGCCTCCCGCTTCGAAGCGGGCCACTGCCGACTGCGTCATGTCGGCAGCGCGGGCCAACTCACTCTGGCTCCACCCGCGGGATTCTCTCATCTGCCGTACTGCCCTGCCGAGTTCGAAGGCAAGACGAGTCGCATCGTATGCCTCGGCCGCCCCCGGCTCCGACAGCCGTCGATCCCGGAGAGCAGCCCAATCGGTCCGCTCGGTCATTGCCACTCCTCATCCACCGAGTGCGCCTCGTCCTCTGCATCGGTACAGCGCCCGGCTCCACGCAACAGTTGCCGCCTATTCCGTGTCCTTAGGATGTCGAGGTGATGCGTAGATCACCCAGACGATCCGAACGTCGTCATCAATGACATACCGCACGCGCCCACCGCTCGTGACCTCGAACTCCCACTGCTGCAGATCCTTGCCGTTATGACGATGGGTTGCGAGGTCGCCACGCAGACGATGTTGCCGATCATGACCGGCGCCCGTACGAGGATCAAGCTGCAGGGTCTCGAAGCATCGACGCGTATTGGCCAAGGCGTGGCGGCAGAGCTCTTCCCAGCCCCGGACGGCTTCACTCGTGCCGAACCGAACGTCCCACTCGCCAGCTGCAGGCGGAACGGTGACCCGGTCACCACGCTTCGGGCTCATGTGAAGACCTGTACTGGCCCGAAATCGCCGCTCGTGGCCCTACGGGCCTCGGCGTGGTGAGCGGGATCCGCCTTGATTCTGGCCGTGGCCCGCCAGCCTACTATGACCTCTTGCGTGGTGGCATCGACATCCAACTCGGCGGCATCGGAGAGCGCTTCAACCAGTTCCAGGGTGAAGGCGCGAAGTTCATCCGAAGTGAGGTGACGCACCCAGGGAAAGACGTCCGGCATGGCCAGGACCAGCGCGCGCGCAGTGGGATCATGCTTGATCAGGGCGAGGAACAGCCGGGACGCGGTCGTCAGTGTCCGATCGCGCTCCTCCTCACGGTCGGCCGCAGTCAGATAGAAGTCGGCAGCGTCACGATGGGTTACCCGCACACGTCCTAGGCGCGTCGCACGCTCTGCGACGGCCCGGGGGTTCCTGGACAGATCGGAGAACGTGACAGCGTCGGCATGGCTCGCACTCACTCCTTCAGCGTATATCAGAACACAATCTGATGTCGGCCAAACACGGGATCGGCCTGCAGGTCTTCCAAGGTGCCTGCGATTATCGCACGATGAGCTCGCTGGAGTGGACGGACATCGGCGCGCGCGTTCGCGAGTCCCGGCTGGCCATGCGGCTCTCCCAGGGGCAATTGGCCGAGCTGACCGGTCTCGACCGGACCATGGTCAGCAAGATCGAGGCCGGCACGAGGCGTCTCGACGCGCTGGAACTCGTACGACTCGCCCGAGCACTCGATCTGCCCACGGGTCATTTCCTCAGCGCGTCCCCGGCCGTCATGCCTCGCCGTCCGCCACTGGCCGAGGACCCGGCGTCGCCTGCCGCGCAGGTTTCCTACCGCCTGGATGTAGCTCTCGCCGACTGGATTCGGGAGATCCGGCTCATGGTTTCCCTCGGGGCGCTGGAACTCGTTCCCATCAAGCGGTACGACGGCAAGGTCGATGGGCCGGCGGGGGCCGCGGATGCCGCGCGGTGGCTGAGAGCCGAACTGGATGTGAGGCTCGCACCCATCGAATCGCTCGCCGGTCTGTCCGAACGGTGTGGTCAGTTCGTCCTGGTGACCGAGCTTCCCGGAGAAGGCGCTTCGGCGATGGACGGTGACGTGGCCGCGGCAGTGGTCAGCATCAGCGGTGATCCCGGGCGGCGGCGAACCATTGCCGCCCATGAGCTCGGGCGCCTGATACTGGGCGACGAGTACGCCGCCGACCTGGGCGTGGGGGCCTCTTGTGAGGCTGTGATGGACGCCTTCGCCGCCGAGCTTCTCCTGCCGGTCGAGGTGATCCGGCGTGTTGCGGCATCGACGGCCATCACCAGAGCCGAGTTGGTACGTCTCGCGGCGGAGTATCGGACGTCCTGGAGTCTCGCGCTGCGGCAGGCGAGAGCCGCCGAAGCGATCGACCAGAACGAGGAGAGGAACCTGCGGGCCCGTCCACCGACCTCCGCCGAACTCAGAGATGCCGTGGGCTGGGCTCCTCAGCCGGATTTGGACAAGATCCGCGTTTCTCCAGCCTTTGCTCACGCGGTGATGACGGCGTACATGAACGGCCGAATCACCAGTCATCGGGCTCTGGAGCTCATGCACGGACAACTCGAAAACGAGACCGACCTACCTCCGATGGCCGAGACGGATGAGCGCCCGTGACCGAGCCGAGGCATTGCGGAATTCGAGTGGCTGCTGATCCACCCTGACGATTCGGTCGAAGAGCTCATCGCTTTCGACGCATGGAGCCGACTACTCGGGACCAGCGACGATTGCGACAAGGGCGAGGCCGGCATCCTCGCCGACGCGGCACCGCCGCACTGTCGCCGCAACCACACCGTCGCCACAGCCCAGATACGTGGATTGGTCGCTCTCTTGGATGCCAGGCAGGCGGGCTGGGTCTTCAGCGCTCGATGCCGACCCCGCTGGCCGACATCACCTCGATCCATCCCGCCGATCGGCATCCTGTTGACCCCTCCCGCCGGGCAGGGGCCGGGGGAGCGCGAGGGGGACGGCAGTCCCC
>NZ_JABCPZ010000462.1 GCF_013283785.1 Nonomuraea antri | reverse complement strand
CGGGCGGGGTCATCGGGGGCCCACCGCCAGCCTGGACGCCAGGTCGCGCGCGGTGCGGATGAGGAGCGAACGGTCGAGCCTGCCGCCCCACTGACCGCGCAGCAACTCGGCGCCCTTGGGGTCGTAGGCCAGGCCGTGCACGTACTGGACGGCCTGGCCGACGATCCTGCGCACGTCGTCGACGGAGGAGCGGTAGTTGCGCGGGTCGGCGATCACCACGACGCCGTGCGCCTTGGTGATGGACAGGCGTTCGCGCAGGTGGGCGACGTGGTCGAGAGTGGCCCTGGTGAGCAGCAGCACGTGCTCGGCCTCCGCGATCAGGTCGCCGAGCTGCGGGTGCGCGCCGAGACGTCCGCAGTCGGCGATCACGTCCGCGTTCGGGATGGCGGCCAGCGACCGTCCGAGCGGACCCCACAGCCAGGTGAGCCCCGCGGCCTGCTCGCCGTGCATGAGCCCGAGCAGCACGTCGAGCCCGCCGACGACCTTCTGCGTGTGCTGGTGTATCTGCGCGGGCTCCAGCCCGCGGCGGGCCGTCGCCCCCAGCGTGAGCAGCCCCCTGCCGGGGTTGAGCACGCCGCCGCTGGCGGCGGGCAGCCGGTAGGCGAGATCGCCGCCCGCGGGGTCGCATTCGGCCAGCAGCACCGGCCGCGGCCACACGGCGGCCAGGGCGGTCGCGGCCGTGGTCACACCCGGCGCGCCCTTGTCGGCGGCCAGGACGATCAGCGCCACGTCAGCTGGCTCCGGGCAACTCGGCCACCGCGATCTCTCCGCTGGCGGCGAAGGCCACTATTTCCGGTGATGCCGACGAGTCCACGACGATTGTGATTTGGCCGGAATTCCCGGTCTTGGATTTCTCGACGCTGAACACGAGGGCGCTGGGGGTCAGTACGCGGCTTTGTCCCTGACTCGTCCTGCTGGGCACGAACACCACCTGAACCCGATCGCCTTCCTCCAGACCTGCGGGCATCTGCCCTGGTTTCAGCGCCAGGCCCACCGTGGCCTTGCCCTGGGTCAGCTCGTTGCTGGCGTCGGTGCCCATGTCGTTCGTCAGCAGGGTGCCGGGCAGGATCGTGACGGTCGCGAAGCTCTTGACGACCAGGTTGCGCTGCGACCACGGGACGTAATCGAGGTCGGAGTCGGCGATCTTCACCTCGGCGAGCGCCTGTGCGGTGAACTGCTGACCAGCCCCGACCTGCTGGACGATCCTGATCGCCGACACCCGGTCGCCGCTGCGCAGCACGAGCAGCGTCGTGGCCAGCGCGCCGCCCAGGATCAGCAGGACGGCCAGCGCGGCCAGGGCCGGCTTGCGCTCTCTGGGTGGCACGGGGAGCTTGCGCGAGGCCGGGCCGGACAACCCCGCCGCCGCGTTGACGGCAGGCTTTTCACTGGTCCTCATGGGTGGGGGGCTCCCATTACGAATTGTGGAATTCACGCCATTATGTGGGTCTTCCCGGGCGCGCGGGGGTGGAATGCGGGGACCCATGCTTGTTTCGCAGGTGGGGTGCTGTCAACCCGGAATAATCGATGCCTATTATTTCTATCGAATTGACAAGGGTGACTTTCTTCGGCTATCTGATGCTTTAACCCCACTCGTCACACTGTTAACAACTTTTTCTGGATCAAGGCTGCTGAACTCGTTCAAAGCGTGCGACTATTGCGGCATGGCCAGGCTTCGCAACCGGGGCGCGCCACGGCGCTCACCGAAGTCCTTCCTCCTCGCCCGATTACGCCCCTTCGTCGCTCGGCTGCGTCCCTTCCTCGCTCGGTTACGCCGTGGTGGTGTCGCCCGTCTCGCCGCCGCGCCGGCCATGGAACGCCTGGCGGGACGTCTGCATCGCGCGGCCTCGAATCTCGCGGAGGTGACGTCGGAGGTGAGCGCGTACGCCGACCTTCTGGAGGAGAAGGCCGGCGACCTCCACCACCGCACCAAGTCCCGCCACACCCCCTGACCCGCGACCCGCGAACCCGGGATGCGGACCTCGGCACATGACCCCGAGACGCGGACCCCAGAACACAGACCCAAGGACGCGGATCCCAAGGCACGGATCCCAGGACCCGGACCGCAGAACCCGGACTCCGGGATGCGGACTCCGGGATGCGGACTCCGGGATGCGAGCCCTTGGGGCGCGGTCGCGGCAAGGGCGGCGGCTCGCTCCGCCTCAGTGAGACCGCGCCAGGTTTTCCACAGGACTCCCTTCCAGCCCCACAGTTATCCACAGTCCCGGCTTGCCATGCCATTGCGGTCAACCGGCAGGCCTAACCTCGCTCCGGGCGTTACCTTGGCGCCCCGAGAGCGGAGCGAGGAGACGGCATATGCGGATCATGCTCACCGTCCTCGGCGAGCAGGGCGACCGCGACGTCGTGATCGACGGCGACGACGGCGCGACGGTGGCGAGGGTGAGCGAGGCGCTCAACGACCCCGGCCCGCTGGCCGAGGTCGTCCGCCTGCCCAGATCCCGCGCCCCGTACGGCCCGACCCAAGCGGGCCCCCAGCGAAACGCCCCCGGCCGGCCACCGAGCGGCATCCCAGGCCGCCCCTCGGGCAACACCCCCGGACGCCCACCGAGCGGCCCGCCTGGACGCCCACGGAGCGGTCCGCCGGACAGCACACCTGAATCACCCGGGCGCTCACCCGATGGCTTCCCTGGACACCCGCAAGGTGACTCCCCTGGATACCCGCAGGGCGACTTCCCAGGGCGCTCGCAGGATGGCTTCCCTGGGCGCTCGCCGGACAGCGCGCCCGGGCGTCCACCGGGTGGCATTCCCGGCCGTGCCCCCGGCCGTTCGTCCGGCCACGCCCCGCACATCCCCCACGTGCCATAA
>NZ_JABCPZ010000461.1 GCF_013283785.1 Nonomuraea antri | reverse complement strand
CATCAGAGTCTCGCCGTTCGTATTCACCGTCCGGCCGCCCGCGTCCGAGACGTGCGGTAACTGCATGACGCGGATCGAGTGGGACGAGCAGCGCGGCTTCCACCACACCGACGACAACACCCCCGCCGGCGGGCTGTGCGAGCGGAACACGGTCCGCTCATGACCGCCGCCTACATGATCCTGACCGGCGCGTTCGTGCTCGCCGTGATCGCCGTCGTCATCGCGCTCACGATCCGCCGCCACGCCCTCTCCAAGCGGGAGGGCCAGTGAGCGACACCGCCCTCATCGGCGCCGCATGCGTGGCCGCCGCCGCGCTGCTCGCGCTGGCCGCCCGCCGCTACCGCACCCGCTGGGACCAGCAGGCCGAGGCGCACGTCCGCGACCTCGCCGCCCCGTACGACCCCGACGCGACCGAGCTGCTCGACCTGACCGCGCTCACCGGCTCCGCCAGCGACGAGGCCGGCTGGGCGATGGGCGAGACCGCGTGAAAGCGGCCGACTGGCTCGCGGTGAGGTACGGCGCTGCCGTGCCTCACCGGCCCCGGCCCTACCGGCCCCGGCCCTGGCTGGAGTTCGTCGTTCACGGCCAGCCCGCCCCGCAGGGGTCGAAGAAGCACGTCGGCAACGGCGTCATGGTCGAGATGTCGAAGCGGCTCAAGCCCTGGCGGAAGGCCGTCAGCGACGCCGCGGCCGAAGCCATGGCCGCCGCCGGCCGTACCGCGCCGCTGGACGGCCAGATCGTCGCCGAGATGGTGTTCACCCTCCGCTCGAAGCCGACCAGTCGCCCGACCTGGTGGCCCGCCGGTGTCCCGTGGTCGCGTCGCGCCTGGTGGCTGCCCGCGTCCACGCCTGACCTGTCCAAGTTGCTCCGCTCCACGGAGGACGCCCTGACCGGCGTGGCGTGGGCCGATGACGCCCGAGTCGTCGCCTACCGCCGCGCGGCCAAGGTCTACGCCCTCGACCCGCGCGAGCCCGATGCCCTGCCTGAGCCCGGCGCGGTCATCCGCGTCTGGGAGATCCCCGCCGCTACCGAGGAGATCCCGTGAAACTCGCCCTCGTCCCCGACCACCACCCGCGGCGAATCCGCCCGTACGGGCTCCGCCGCCGCATGGAAGCTCTCGCCGCACTCGGCTGGCCCATCCGCGAGCAGGAGCGCCGCCTCGGCCACCCCAACGTGTTCTGCCGTCTCGCCTGGCAGCAGTACATCCAGCGAAGCACGGCCGAGGCGATCAAGCGGCTGTACTCCGACCTGTGGGACCAGATGCCGTCGGACACGTACGGGTCGCGCCGAGCTCGGGCCTGGGCTGCACGGCTCGGCTGGCCGAGGCCGGCCGAGTGGGACGACGAGCACATCGACCTGCCGCCCGACGAGCTGGCCGCGGCGATCACGCGTGAGGTGGAGTCGATGTCGTACGCCGAGCTGCGCAGGTGCCAGCGGGATCGGGACGAGGGCGGTCGTGGCCCGTTGGCGGTGGCGGGGGCGCGTGAGTATCGCCGGCAGAAGTCGGCGCGGCGCCGGGAGCGGGAGCGCGGGTCGGCTGTGGCTGCGTGATGCACGGGAACCTTGTTGGTTGAGTTGACAAGGTTTCCGTGCATCCCTAACTTAGTCGTCACTGCCAACAAGGTTTTGTTTCGGAGAATCAGCATGGAAGCACCGACCACCACCAGGACCGCCCGCCAGTGCGGCGCCGCCAAGTCCCGCGCCAAGTACGCCCAGCAGGCCGCGAACCGCCGCGAAAAGTTCGCCCAGCTCCGCCAGGACGGCACCACCCTCGCCGCCGCCGCCGAACAGATGGGCGTCTCCTACGAGCAGGCCAGGCGCTGGGACGTCCGCCTCCGCGAAGAGAACCCCAGCTACAAGCCGCCCGCCCGCAGCCGCACCATGCAGGCCGCCCGGCAGAAGTGGCTCGCACAGGCGCAGGCCCGCTACGAGACCTACCTCGAACTCCGCGCTCAGGGCCTGGAGCACGCGGCCATCGCCGAACGGATGGGAGTGAAGATCGGCACCATCCAGCGCTACCAGCGCATGTACCGCAAAGCCGCCGGGATCGACACCTGGTACGGCCAGCGCACCGCCGAACTGCGCCCGCGCATCCTCGCCCATCTCCAGCAGTGGCCCGGCGTCGAGTTCAGCGCCTACGACCTCCAGCGCAAGCTCAGCCTGGGGAAGGACCACACCCCCTCGGTGCACGCCGTCATGCGCGACCTGATCGCCGAGGGCGTGGCCGAACTCGTGCTCGGTGTCCGCGACAGGGGAGTTGCCCCCAACAACGCCCCGGCCCGCCGTTACCGCTACCTCGGGAACGGTCCTGGGAGCCAGGCGTGAACGCGCCCACGATCCCCGACCTCATCGCCTACGCCCGCGGGCAGGGCCTCACTCTCACCGTCTCGGGCGGGCTCCTCCAGGTCACCGCGCCGCAGGGAGCCGAGGGCATCACCGCCACCCTGCACCGCCACGAGACCGCCGTCATCGCAGCTCTGGAAGAGGAGAGCATGCCCAAGATCGTCCCCGCCCTCCTGGAGACCGCGCCGCCCGCCGTCGAGCAGGTGGACATCTCCGACCCGCTCAAGTTCCTCGCCCACGTCCAGGCCCGCATCACCGCCGCCGAAACCGACCGCGACGCCTGGGAAACCCTCGCCCAGGAAGAGACCGAACGCGCCAACAAGGCCCAAAAGCGCATCACCGGGCTGGAGGCCGACCTCATCAACGCCGAGGCCCGCGCCGACGACCTCGAAGCCGAGAACCGCTCGCTCCGAACCCGCCTCGACCACGTCGGCCCGCAGCTCAACGAGCTCGCCCAGATCAAGGCCGCGTTCCGCGCCGCGCTGACGCTCGACGGCGGCAACTCGCGGTGAACCCCTGCAACTACTCCATCGGCGCCACGG
>NZ_JABCPZ010000460.1 GCF_013283785.1 Nonomuraea antri | reverse complement strand
TCCCAGCCCCCGGGCGTCCTCGCCAGCCCGTCCCGCTCCCCCGACAGGGCCGCGCTGGCGGTCCTGCTCGCCCGCGCGGCGGCCGGGCACCCGCCCGCCCCGGACGGCGGCCTGACGATCGTGCCCCAGCCGAACCCGCGCGATCTCGGCGTGCTGGCCTTCACCGGCCACGTCGTGATCTTCGCCGATCTGGACCACGGCTGGATCCGCGGGCTGCTGCCCGGCGACGACGTCGCCGCCCCGCTGAACCCGCCCTTCCTGCGCGCGCTGGAGGAGCAGACCGGCCGCCTGGTCGACAGCGTGGACCTGCTGACCTGCGCCGACCCTCTCGACGGCGCGCCGCCGACGGCGCTCACGGAGATCACCGGCGCCGGCCACGCCCGCGTCGCCCGCGCCCATCGTCACCGCGACGAGGTACGGGTCTGGCGGTCCGCGGACGGGCTGGTCATCCTGGGCCGGGGCGTGGCGGGACGCTGGGAGGCCGCCGTGGAGGTCGAGCCCGCGCATCGCGGCCGGGGCGCCGGGCGGCTGCTGGCCCGGGCCGCGCGGCACCTGTCACCCGGGCCGGTGTGGGCGCAGATCGCGCCGGGCAACGCGGCGAGCGTGCGGGCCTTCCTGGCCGCCGGCTACCTGCCGGTCGCCGCCGAGGCCCTACTGCCGGCGAACTCCTGACGTCCGGGGTCTCCTGACGTCCCGGCCTCCCGACGTGCCGGTTTCCTGACGTCCCGGCCTCCCGACGTCCGGGGTCTCCTGACGTGCGAGTGTCGTCCCTAGGGCGAGAGGCGTAGGACCGGCGACCGATCCGCCGCGCGGCGCGGGCGGGCAGACTGTGCGGCGTGCTCCCCTCGACGAACCGCACGAGGGCCTTCCTCGCCGCGATGTTCGTGGACGCGCTGGGCAGCGGCCTGTACGTGCCGCTGACGCTGCTGTTCATCACCGAGGTGACCGGGCTGCCCGTCACCACAGTGGGCCTCGGCGTGACGGTCGCAGCGACCCTGGGCCTGGCCGCGAACCCGCTGGCGGGCGTGCTCATCGACCGGTTCGGCGCGCGCCGGGTGCTGATCGGCAGCTACCTGGTCCGCGCGACCGGCTTCGCGCTGTACCCGCTCGTCCACGCGTTCCCCCTGCTCATCGCGATCGCGACGATGATCTCCGCCGGTGACCGGGCGTTCTATCCCGCCTCGGGCACCCACGTGGCGGCGCTGGCCGACGGCGAGCGCAGGGACCGCCTGTACGCGTGGCTGGCCACGGCCCGCAACGTGGCGTTCGGCCTGGGCGGGCTGCTGTCGGCCGGGGCGGTGACGCTCGCCGGCCGTACCGGGTTCTCGCTGATCTCGCTGCTCAACGCGGCCAGTTTCGCGCTCGCGGCCCTCCTGCTGGCCACGACGGGCCGGACGACGAGCACGGGTGACGGTACCCCGGCCCTGGTGGCGGGCGGGAGTGGCGGTTCACGGGCCCAGGCAAGGGTGGCGGGCGGGAAGGGCGGCGGCGGGTATCGCCGGGTGCTGGCCGACCGACCGTTCATGCGGCTGGTGGCGGCCGAGCAGGCGTTCACGCTGGCGCATTTGATCCTGCCGGTGGCGCTGCCGCTCTACGCGGTCTCCGTCCTGGGCGCGCCGCCGGCCCTGCTCGGCGTGCTGTACACGGTCAACACGCTGCTGGTGGCCGCGGGCCAGTTGCCGGTGCGCCGGTTGCAGCGCCGGTCGCGCCGCACGCACGCCACCGCGCTGGGCGGCGTGGTGTTCGTGGTCGCGTGCGCTGGTTTCGCGGTGCTGCCGCTGCTGCCGTCCGGGGTGGCCAGGACATCCGGGCTGGTGGTGGCCACGCTGGTGTTCACGCTCGGCGAGCTGGCGCACACCGCGCCGTCGGCGTCGCTGGCGGCCGGGTCGGCGCCGTCCGCGCTGCGCGGCAGGTACCTGGCGGTGCACCAGATGACCTGGGCGGTCGGCGCGGCGCTGTCGCCCGCCGCGTTCTCCGCGCTGATCAGCGCCGAACCGCTGCTGCTCTGGTCGGGGCTGTCCGCCCTGCTCGCGCTGGCCTGCCTGGCTCTGGTACGCCTGTCCGCCCAGCTTCCCGCCGACGCGGTGGCTCCACCTGCGAAGTTTGACAGGAGATAGTTAGACATCGTACTTTCTGGCCTCTAATCAACTGATGGAGGTCTTCCATGCGTACCCTGATCCGTGGCGTCCGCGTCTTCGACGCGAGCGCACGATCGACCGCGCCGACGTACTCATCGACGGCGACCGCCTGGCCGAGCCCGACGGCCGTCCCGCGGACCTGGAGCTCGACGGGACGGGCCGGACCCTGCTCCCCGGCCTGATCGACGCGCACACCCACACCTTCGACGGCGACCTGGCCCGGGCCCTGAGCTTCGGCGTGACCACCGAGCTGGACATGTTCTGCCTGCCGCCGAACCTGGTCAGGCAGCGCGCCCTGGCCGCCGGCCGTGACGACGTGGCCGACCTGCGCAGCGCGGGGGTGCTGGCCACGGCGCCGAACGGGCATCCGAGCCAGATCATGGCAAGCGCGGGCGACCTGGGTGACGCGGTGGGCCCGTTCGACACGATCTCCATGCCGGGGCAGGCCGAGGCGTTCGTCGCGCGGCGGCTGGCCGAGGGCAGCGACTACCTGAAGATCGTGATCGACGACGGCTCGGCGGGCGGGATGGACCTGCCCGTGCTCGGGGCGGACACCGTGACGGCGCTGGTCGAGGCCGGGCACGCGGCCGGGCTGAAGGCGATCGCGCACGTGGTCACCGCCAGGGACGCGGCGATCGCGCTGGACTGCGGCGTGGACGGCCTGGCCCACGTCTTCTGCGACACCGAACCGGGCGAAGGGCCGCGCGAGGGCGCGGACGGAAGGGCGGGCGAACGGGCCCGCGACTTCGCGGGCC